>JBFMDG010000313.1:0-8351 GCA_040754135.1 Verrucomicrobiota bacterium | reverse complement strand
CTCGCTCGGTGCGGTGAACCTGTTTTTCGTCAGCCCCGGCGCGGGAGCTTCCCTCTTCGATTTGGTCGCGCAATTGGCCTTCCTGGTGGCCACGCTCGTGATGATTTCCGCCATCGAAATCATGCGCCGATCTCGCGCCAGATTGGTGCGGGAAAATGCCGAACGCGAACGCACAGAAATCGAGCTCGCCCAGGCGCGCGACCTTCTCTCGACCACACTCGCCAGCATCGGCGACGCCGTCATCGTCACGGATATGGAGGGCAAAGTCACTTTTCTGAATCCGGAAGCGGAACGTTTAACGGGGTGGAAGAACGAGGAGGCCAAGTGCGCGCCGCTTTCCGCCGTTTTCAAAATCATCAATGAACGGACCCGATTGCCTGTGCAGAATCCCGTCGATAAAGTGCTTCGCACCGGCAAAATCGTGGGGCTGGCCAACCACACCTTGCTCATCTCGAAAGACGGCACTGAAACACCGATTGATGACAGCGCGGCGCCGATCTGCCGTCCGGGCGGACCGCTCTTTGGCGTGGTGCTGGTGTTTCGGGAGGTGACGGAATCGCGTAAGGCGCACAACGCCGCGGCGCGTTTGGCGGCGATCGTGGAGCATTCCGGCGACGTGATCATCACCAAAGATCTTCGGGGCAACGTGCTCACCTGGAACGGCAGCGCAGAACGGCTGTTTGGATATCGCGCCGATGAGATGGTGGGACGGCCGGTCACGATCCTGTTTCCACCGGACCGATTGCACGAAGAGGACCACATCCTCGATCGGCTTCGGCAAGGGCAGCCGGTGGAACGTCTGGAAACGTTTCGCGTGGCCAAGGACGGCCGACCCGTTCCGGTTTTGGTGAGCGTTTCGCCATTGCGCAATTCCGAGGGGGAACTCGTTGGCGCGTCCAAAGTGATTCATGACATGACCGATTTGGTCGCAGCGCGTGAAGCACTGATGCGCGAAAAGGAATTGCTCGCCACCACACTGGCCAGCATCGGAGATGCGGTGATTGTCACCGATCCGGAAGGACGGGTGACATTTCTGAATTCGGAAGCGGAGCGGTTGACGCAATGGAGCCATGCCGAAGCATGCGGACAATCGTTGAATAAGGTTTTTCGCATCGTCAACGAGCACACGCGCGAGCCGGTGGAAGATCCCGTGGAAAAAGTCCTGCGGCTCGGCACGACGGTTGGCCTGGCCAATCACACGGTGCTGATTGCGAGAGATGGAACGGAGACGCCGATCGACGACAGCGCGGCGCCGATTCGGAGGGCGGGAGAGCCGCTTTACGGGGTGGTGCTGGTCTTTCGCGATTTCACGGCACGCAAGCAGGCGGAGAATGCCTTGAAACAAAGTGAAGTGCGGGAGCGGGAAAGAGCCGCGGAATTACAGGCGATCATGGATTCGGTTCCGGCATTGATCTGGATCGCGCGCGATACCGAGTGCCGGGTGATCGAGGGGAACCAGGCATCTTTTCGATTTCTGCGCATGTCCGGTGACCGGAATCCATCGCTCTCCGCGCCCGAGGAGGAGCGTCCCACGCATTTTTCGGTTTGGAGTGAAGGGCGGCAATTGCTGCCGGAGGAGTTGCCGGTGCAGCGGGCCGCCCGTGGCGAGGAAGTTCACAATTTTGAAGAGGAAGTGCAGTTTCAGGATGGCAGCTCGCGTTTTCTTCTGGGGAATGCCACGCCGCTGCGCGATCTGGATGGCAAAGTGCGCGGTGCGGTGGCGGCGTTTGTCGATATCACCGAATTGAAAGCGGCTCTCGAAGCCTTGCGCGCCCGGGAAGAGGAATTGGAGGCGGTGATCAATCGCACTCCCTTTATGCTGACCCGATGCAGCCGCGATTTGAAATACCGGTTCGTGAGCCGCGCTTACGCCGAAATGATCGGATGGAAACCGGAAGAGGTGGTCGGCAAACCAATTGTTCAGGTGATGGGTGAGGAGGGCTTTCGCACCATCCTGCCCTTTGTGCAAACCGTCCTCGATGGTGAGCGAGCCGAGTATGAAGCGGAGATCCACTTCGAACGGATCGGCAAACGTTACCTGCACGTCGTTTATACTCCGGACAAAAATGATCGCGGGGAAATCACCGGCTGGATCGCTTCTATTCTGGATATCACGGAACGCAAAGAAGCCGAGCAGGCCTTGCGCAAGAGTGAGGCGCTGCTCTCGGCCGTTCTCAGGCAATTGCCTTTGGGACTCGGCGTCATGGACAAAAACGGCCAATGGCTCGTGTGCAACGCCGTCATGGAGCGTTTTGTGCCTCGCGGCATTCCATCGACACAGCCCGAGCGCATCAGCCGCTGGCGCGCCTTTGACGCCGAAGGAAAGCTCGTCCCGAAGGAAGACTGGCCAGGTCAACGCGCCTTGCGCGGTGAGATCGTCAGCCCCGGGTTGGAAATGGTCTTCACTGACGATCAAGGGCAAGAGCATTGGATGCGAGTGGGCGCAGCGCCATTGCGGGATGAAGCTGGCGGAATTATCGGCGCCACCTGCGTGGTTCAGGATATCGACCAGATCAAGCTGGCCCAGGACAAGATTGCCGAACAAGGCCGCGTCCTGGAATTGATCAACGACGGGATTTACACACTGGACGACGGATTGCGGGTTACGAGCTGGAACGAAGCGGCCGAGCGCATGTTTGGCTACAAAGCGGAAGAGATGCTCGGGCGCAAAGTGGACGAGATGCTCCGGCCAAAAATGCCATTGCAACAGCGGGAAAAGTTTCTCGAACGCCTGCTCGAGGGTGAAGTGCTGCGCATGGAAATCGAGCTTTGGCGCAAATCCAACGAAAAAATCTGGGTCGATGAAACCGCCCTGGCTCAGCGCGGGGCTGATGGGACATTTGTGCGCTTTGTATTGATCAATCGCGACATTAGCGAACGGAAGAAAATTGAAGAGGCGCTGCTCGATGCGCACGCGCAGCTCTCGCAACGCGCGGTGCATCTCGAGAAAACTGTGCAGAGCCGCACGCTGCGTTTGAACGAGATGGTTGGCGATCTGGAAGCGTTTTCCTACAGCCTGGTGCATGACATGCGCGCTCCTTTGCGCGCCATGCAAAGTTTTGCGCGGCTTCTGGCGGATGATTGCGCGCCGCTCGGCCCGTCGGCGGAAGATTACGTGAAGCGCATCACCACCGCCGCGGAACGGATGGATCGATTGATTCGCGACGGGCTCAATTACAGCCGCATTTTGCGCGGTGATCTCCGGTTGGAAACGGTGGATGTGGGAGCGTTGCTCAGAGGCATGCTCGAAAGTTATCCCGCCTTTCAGCCCCCCCACGCTGTGATTGAACTGGAAGGCACCTTTCATCCGGTCCTCGGCAATGAACCGGGTTTGGTGCAATGTTTGTCGAACTTGATCGGCAATGCCCTGAAATTTGTCCGCCCAAACAGCATCCCCCACGTCCGCATCTGGTCCGAACCGCGCGGCAATCGCGTGCGCCTCTGCTTCCGCGACAACGGCATCGGCATTGACCCATCGGAACACGAAAAGATCTTTCAGATTTTTTACCGGCTCGATGCCACTTACGAAGGAACCGGGATCGGTTTGGCCATCGTGAAAAAAGCGGTCGAACGAATGGGAGGCCGAGTGGGCCTCGAATCCCAGCCGGGAAACGGCAGCACCTTCTGGATCGAACTGTCTGCAGCCAACGAACCCAAAAGTTGATCGAGTGACATGTATCGAGAATTTCAGCAGGAATCGAGGGGAGTGATCCTCTACGCCGAAGACGATCCCAGCGATGCGATCTTATTTCAACGCGCCTTCAAGCAAGCGGGAGTGAAAAGCCGCGTCGTCGTGGTACCAAACGGAAAGACGGCCATCGATTACCTCAACGGAAACGGGCTTTATGCCGACCGCGCGCAGCATCCCCTGCCCTGCCTGGTGCTGCTCGATCTGAAAATGCCGGCCATGTCCGGCCTCGAAGTCTTGCAATGGATTCGCGGAACACCCGAATTGTCCACGCTCATCGTTCTGATGCTCACTTCATCCAATCAGGATTCCGACATCCAGCGGGCTTACAAGCACGGCGCCAATGCCTACCTCGTCAAGCCCAACCGGCTCGAAGATATTGTGGCCTTGGCACAGGCGATTCGCGATTTCTGGCTCGTGCAAAACTGGTCGCATCTTTTATTGCCGTCGCAAGAACTCGCCTCGATCCCTTCGGCCAACGGCAATGGCCGTTCTCGCGGTCGCTGAGTAGCGTTGCCTTCACCGAGAATGTGGACCGGACCTCGCTCCTTTCTTCCGTTGCCACCGATGGAGCGTTCCGGTCAACGCCTCTGACCATTCTGGCGCATGCGAGGCCTCTGAGGTCTGCGGCTTGATTTCTCGCCAAAAAACCGTTCTGCTTTGCTCGTCCACACGATGAGTCATCACAAACAGGCATTGGATGATTTGCGCATCGATCGCTCCGAACCGGCACGCTCGCATGGGTGGCTCTGGGTTCTGTTGGCGCTGCTGGCGATCCTTGGCGCCGCCGGCGTGGGTTGGTGGATGACGCGCAGCCAACCGCTCGAAGTGCGTACTTTGGTTGTGCGCGAAGCCGGATCCAGCAGTTCGCAACGCACCGTTCTCAACGCCTCGGGTTACGTCGTCGCTCGCCGCGAAGCCACCGTTTCCTCCAAAGTCACCGGCAAAGTCGTCGAGGTCCTCGTCGAAGAAGGAATGCGCGTCACCGAGAATCAAGTGCTGGCTCGGCTCGATACTTCCAACGTGCAAGCCAATCTCGACCTGGCCGAAGCTCAGGCGGCCGCCGCTCGCCGCGCCCTCAACGAAACCAAAGTGCGCCTCGCCGAAGCGGAGCGCGAATTGCACCGCATCACCGATCTGGCTAACGAAAAGGTCGCCAGCGCCGCTCAACTCGACCGCGCTCAAGCCGAAGTCGAATCGCTCCAGGCCCGCCTCGACCGCCAGCAAGGCGAAGTCATTGTGGCCGATCGCCAGGTCGCGCTTTGGCAACAGCATCTCGACGACAATATCATCCGGGCGCCGTTCACCGGAATTGTCACCTCGAAGAACGCGCAGCCTGGAGAAATGATTTCACCGATCTCCGCTGGCGGTGGTTTCACCCGCACCGGCATTTGCACCATCGTCGATATGACATCACTCGAAATCGAAGTGGATGTGAACGAGAGCTACATCAATCGTGTGGAAACGGGACAAGCCGTGGAATCGACTCTGGACGCTTACCCCGATTGGAAAATCCCGAGCAAAGTCATCGCCATCGTGCCCACGGCCGATCGACAGAAAGCCACCGTGAAGGTGCGCGTCGGTTTTGAAAAACTGGACCCGCGCATTCTCCCGCAAATGGGAGTGAAAGTGGCCTTCCGTTCCAGCGCCGATGAACCTCCTGCGGCGCGCGCGGCAATCGTGGTGCCCAAATCGGCGGTGCGACAGGAAGGCGGCCAGGCCATCGTTTACGTGCTGGCGAATGGCCGCGTCGAGCGGCGTTCGATCACCACCGGCGCGAGTCGCGACGATCAGCTCACGGTTTTGGCCGGCCTGGTTTCCGGAGAGAAAATCATTCTCGAACCCCTGGATAAAATTCAGAATGGCGACCGCGCAGAGGAGAAACGACGATGAGCGACAAAAAACTGGTACGAGTAGATCAGGTCGAGAAAGTGTTCCGCCGCGGCACGGAGGAAATTCACGTGCTTCAAGGCCTCAGTCTGGAAGTGCTCCAGGGCGAGTTTCTCGCGCTCATGGGGCCTTCGGGATCCGGCAAAAGCACCCTGCTCAATCTCATCGGCGGATTGGACCGTCCCTCGCGTGGCGCAGTTTGGGTGGGAGACGATCGCATCGACGAGATCAGCGACCGCGGCCTTTCCAAATGGCGCGCGCGCCACATCGGATTTGTTTTCCAGCTCTACAACCTTTTGCCGGTTTTGACTGCGGAAAGAAACGTCGAGCTGCCCTTGCTGCTCACTCCGCTTACCAAAGCGCAGCGCAAAAAGCATGTCGCCACGGCCTTGTCGGTGGTCGGCCTCTCTCATCGGACCAAACATTTTCCCCGGCAACTCTCGGGAGGCGAACAGCAGCGCGTCGGGATTGCGCGCGCCATCGTCACCGATCCGACGCTGTTGCTTTGCGACGAGCCGACGGGCGATCTGGATCGCAAATCGGGTGATGAGATTCTCGATTTGCTGCAAGCGTTGAACCGCGATCATGGGAAAACAATCATCATGGTCACGCATGATCCGCATGCATCGGCGCGGGCCTCGCGCACCGTTTATTTGAACAAAGGACAATTAAGCCACGAGAAACCGGAATGAAGTACCTCCCGCTGATCTGGAGTTATCTGCGCCGGCGCAAAATGCGCACGGCCTTGACCCTTCTTTCCATTCTCATCGCGTTTCTGCTTTACGGTTATCTTTGCGCGATCCGTGAAAGCTTGAACGCTGGGGTCAGTGTGGCGGGAGCGGACCGGCTGGTGACGCGGCACAAAGTGTCGATCATTCAGTTCCTGCCCGAGAGTTACAAAGCGCAAATGGAGAGCATATCGGGCGTGGCGGCGGTGGTGCATTGCACCTGGTTCGGCGGCATTTACAAGGATCAACGCAATTTCTTCGCGCAAATTCCGGTGCAGCCCGAACCGTTTTTGCAGATGTATCCCGAGTACCTTTTGCCGGAGGAACAGAAAAAGAACTGGCTCGAAACGCGCACCGGCGCCGTGGCGGGCCGGACCATTGCCGAAAAGTACGGTTGGAAAATTGGCGATCGCATTCCCATTCAAGCCACCATCTGGCCAAAGGAAAATGGCGAACGCACCTGGGAATTCGATCTCGTGGGAATTTATGATGGCGCAAAGAAAGGGACCGATACCACTCAGTTTTTCTTTCGGCACGATTATTTCGACGAGGGACGCGTCTGGGGAAAAGGCCAGGTGGGTTGGTACATCGTGCGAGTCAGCGATCCGAACCGCGCCACGGAGGTGGCGGAGCAGATCGACAAGGAATTTGCCAATTCACCGGCGGAAACCAAAACCGAAACGGAAGGGGCATTCGTGCGGGCGTTTGCCAAACAAGTGGGCGACATCGGCACGATCATGATCGCCATCCTGAGCGCGGTGTTCTTTACCATCCTCCTGGTTGCGGGCAATACCATGGCCCAGGCGGTGCGCGAGCGCACCGAAGAATTGGGCGTCTTGAAAGCGCTCGGTTTCACCAACGGGCAGGTCCTGGCTTTGGTGCTCGCGGAATCTTGCTTCCTCGCCATGCTTGGAGGTTTCCTTGGGCTGGGTATAGCCTGGTTTCTCATTGCCGCAGGAGATCCGACGCGCGGCGCTCTGCCGCTCTTTTATTTTCCAAATGGCGACGTGGTCATCGGCATTGTTCTGGTATTCGCCCTTGGCCTGGCGACGGGAATTTTCCCGGCGCTTCAGGCCATGCGCCTCCGCATCGCCGATGCATTGAGAAGGATGTGAAATGACCGGCCTCTTTAACACCCTGTCGCAAATCGCTTCGATCACGAAGGTAAGCCTGCAATCGGTCGTCGAGCGCAAAGGCGCCGCAGCCGCAGCCGCTTTCGGGATCGCCGGGGTCGTTGCCGTGCTGGTCGGTGTGCTTTCGATCGCCCAGGGATTTCGCCGGGCCATGACCGTCTCGGGATCTCCTTCGACCGCCATCGTTTTGCGGGGCGGTTCTGATTCAGAACTGATGAGCTGGGTGGTCCGCGAACACACCCGGATTATTGCCGATGCGCCGGGAGTGGCGCGCCAGGCTGACGGACCGCTGGCTTCCGCCGAATTGTTTGTCGTCATTAATCTGCCCAAACGATCGACGGGCACCGATGCCAATGTGCCTTTGCGAGGAGTGGAGCGAGCGGGCTTTTTGGTGCGGGACGACATCCGAATTGTCGAAGGGCGCCGCTTCGAATGGGGCAAGAACGAGGTCATGGTGGGCGTGGGCGCGGCCGGAGAGTTTGCCGGACTGGATTTGAATTCCAAATTGCAGGTCGGACAAAACGAATGGCTGGTGGTGGGAATTTTTTCAGCGAACGGCGGCATTGCCGAATCCGAGATTTGGACCGATGCCGGCGTGCTGCAGCCGGCCTATCGGCGTGGGGAAACGTTTCAATCTGTTTATGTGCGGCTCAACTCACCGGACGACTTCGATAAATTCAAAGACGCTCTCACGGCCGATCCGCGGTTGAGCGTGAGAGTCGTCAGGCAATCGGAATTCTATGCGGAGCAATCGACGCTTGTGTACAACTTGATCACGATCCTCGGCACCCTGGTGGCGGTGCTGATGGGATTGGGCGCAATTTTTGGCGCGCTGAACACGATGTACACTGCGGTTTCGGCGCGCACACGGGAGATTGCCACTTTGCGGGCGCTTGGTTTTGGGAGCGGGCC
>JBFMDG010000312.1:0-8352 GCA_040754135.1 Verrucomicrobiota bacterium | reverse complement strand
GCGGGGCCGCCATTCGGTGCAGCGCCTTGTTCGCCGTTCACCTGAAAGCCGTCTAAAATGAACCTCCGCATCGAATTGTCCCCGGGTGCCTTGAGCCCCTCCGCCTGCATCGCAGAATACCAATCGGCGAGCCCCTTTTCCATCGCCTCATTCGTGTGCCGCCAAACTGGAGAGAGATGCTCAATCCAGAGTTCAATCTCTCGCTGCGAAACGTCATCACCCTTGCTAAGCAACTCGCTTGTCGTGACGAGCATCGAAGCCAGAGCGCCATCGATCACATCCTCTGGCTCGGACCAATGGCCCCTACCCAAACAATCCGTATAAAAACTGAGTTGCTTCACCTGGTCGAGAAGCAGCGGGTGTTCTGCGTCGCCGTGAAACAGCGAAGCAAAATCTTGGAGTTTCCGTGCTCCTTTTAGGAAGAACTCTACAAGTGGCCACATCCGATTCTTTGAAGTGTGGCTGCGGTATTGCCGCCAGGCGTCCTTCAACTCCTCGTCGTTTCTTGCGAGGGCAATTTCACGGAGAACTGAAGCCTTTCCGGCCTCCTCGATAGCGAGGACTGAGAGGGCACACGCGGAAGGAAACCTGCCTTGAGCCAGTAGCAACCGAGCGTCATGCGCCAACCGAGTAGCATTGCGCCGGGCAGCATTGATCCCAGCAGCAATCTGTGCCGCTGACATTCTGCCCCTGAACTGGTCAAGACGCTTCGGTGCCATTTGGGCGGATTACGGCGAACGATCGAGATGACCGATGAGGAGGAGCGCGCCATCAGCGCTCGATTGGAACACCTGGGTGACCGCGCTCCTCCTCATTCGGTCCATCTCATTGTTCGCCAAGTTCATGCTTCCCGCTCACGTGTTGGCGTCTATCTGAAACGTCAGACTAGTAATAGTCAGCAGTGGCAAAATCGATGCAAACCCCTGATCGTTATGAACCATGACATAAGTGCGCTTCGCAGCGGACTTCGGGGGAAGAAAGATGTAATCCGGGTGCGGGACCTCATATTCGTCACCATCCGCGACCTTGAGCTTGAAAGGGACACCGCGATGAACCGCCTCTTCGATCTGCGCGATATTCATGGTTCCATACTCTATTCTTGCCGCTGAACCGTCAATACGGCGGTTTTCGGCGAACGACAGAACTGAGCGACAGCCGCCCCGCGGTGATAACGCCCGTGACTCTCGACAACCGGAGCGCGCCGCCGAAGCCCCCGACTCTCGAACTGCGAAGCGGGGCGGCTGTTCGCTCCAGTGACCTTGTTAGCCCATGTCCTCACGTCTTCCATCTCCCACCTTGGTAATCTGGCTCTCGCAGGACGACCTCGTGCTCAATCTTGTCTGGCGTGTTGTAGCCGAAGAAATACAGAACTCCAGGCTTCAAGTCGCGAGCAAACCAAGCGAAGCGCCGCGCTGGGGGACACCAGAACGAATTGTGACGCCAATAGGATTCGTCCGGCTCGAAATGACAACAAATGCGATTCAGATGCTCGGGGGTGTGCAATGGCAAAACAACTCCGTGATACTGGCACTGAACCGACAAACAGAAACCGTCGGGATACCCGCGAGGGCCGCCGTAGTGCTTGCAGTAGCAGCAGTCAATTGTGCCTTTGCCGTTGGGCATACGCGTAGTGGGCTAACAATTTAATTACATTGCAAATTTGCAATCTAATCTGATAAAAGCCGACAAACATTGCATCGGCTTTTGAATTCTTAACCAAGGGGAAAGTATGAAACGGGAGTGGAACGGTCAAGGTGAATGGGATCGGCCAGGGACGACGAGTGGTCCGGGCCAAAGGCGTCGGGCGCGGGTGCTGCCAAATCCAAAGCTGAAGTTGCTGGACCAGGTTCGGGAGGTGATGCGGATCCGCCACTATTCGTTACGCACGGAGCGATGTTATGGCGATTGGATTCGGCGCTTCATTCGGTTTCATGGGATGCATCCATGAACATGAATCCCGGGAAGAGTTTCACCACGGATTAAGCGGATAACACGGATGAGAACTCAATTCTGATCTGTATGAATCTGCGCAATTCTTTGGATCAATAATTCCGGACGAAAGCGCTCAGACTGTCGGCGTGAATGACGAGGGAAGTCCATGACGCGTAGCGCCGCCCTAGCGATCATCGAACCGTTTTCGATCCTCAACGGCAGCGCGGCAAACACATGTGCCATCGGCGACGCGTAATGTTGTGGCTGGCGTGCGCTCACCGACTCCGGGCTTGTTCAACCAAGGCTGTCGTTGCTGACTCCACTTCGCTCCGCAGCATTACAGGCTTATTGTTGGGCCACACTGTCATAATCTCACTTCTTCTTGGCTGCCGCCCTCCTACTCCACGCCGCCAAAATAGCCAACATCACGACAGCGCCCAATAAAAGAATCCCAACAAATATCGACACCTCTGCGAGGCGAGATAACTCCAAACGCCGGCCAACCATAGGCGTAACCAAGGACGCAACGAGCGCAGGGATACCAAACAACACGAGCGATACCTTGAGCGCACCTAACCAAGCTGGAACTCCGAATGAGTATTTCATGGCGCGCTCGAAGTGGCCTAACAATTTAATTGCATTGCAATCTGATAAAAGCCGCCAACATTGCATCGGCTTTTGAATTCTTGACCAAGGGGAAATTATGAAAGGGGAATGGAACGGTCAAGGCGAAGGGCAGGATGAACAGGTTTTCACACAATGCGAACGCCTTCAAATGCCGGTTCCCTTGCAGCAGTCAGTCGCGAACCACCGAAAGCACCGAAGGTAAAAACGATTGGAAACTTCGCCTCCCGGTTTTTGACCGCGGATTGAACGGATCACACGGATACAAAAAGTCCCATTCTGATCTGATCCATGCCATCCGAGCCATCCGTGGTTCAAAAGCCATTGTTTCTTTAGTTTGCTCATGGAGTGCAGTCTTGCCTTCGAAGGCGGGCAACGGAATAGTGGGCCATCACCATCATTACTTATCCAGCATGCAAAGACTTCTGCGTCTCGAAAAACTCTTCACCGGCTGTTGCACGAAGGGAATGATCGGCGGGCTCTGCGTCGTCAACTTCGTTTGCGCCCAGCCGGCGCCGAACGCCGCCGGGTCCGTTCAGCCGCTCGATTGGACCACGCAACAGGATCACCGAAATATGATGGAGCGATTGGGGATCACACGCCTTCGGCCCGGTCCGAGCGGACGCCCCGGCGCGACCAACTCCGCAAATTACGATCCCGCCAAAGCCAATCCATTTCCCAATCTGCCCGAGCTTCTGACTATGAAAGATGGCCGAAAAGTCACCACCGCCGAAATGTGGTGGAAGGAGCGCCGTCCGGAAATCGTTGAGGATTTCGAGCGCGAAGTTTTTGGGCGCGTCCCGAAGCATGTGCCGAAGGTGACGTGGACGATTTCGAGTCAGGCGACCGATCGGGTGGTAGGCACATTGCCGGTGCATGCCAGGCAATTGGTCGGGCGCGTGGACAATTCCGCGTGTCCCGCCATCGAGGTCAACATTCAAATGACGCTCGTCACTCCCGGTGAAGCCAGGAAACCGGTGCCGGTGTTGATGATGTTTGGAGGTTTTGGTGGCGGCGGTTTTCCACGACGTCCGGGTGAACCGGCGCCAACCAATCGTTTTGGCGCTTTTGGCGGCAGCAATTTTTCCGATCCGCCCTCGACGGAACAATTGATCGCGGCGGGCTGGGGTTACGCAACGATTCAGCCCGCCAGCATTCAAGCGGACAATGGCGCCGGACTCACCAAAGGCATCATCGGCCTGGTCAACAAAGGCCAGCCGCGCAAGCCCGACGATTGGGGCGCGCTGCGCGCCTGGGCCTGGGGCGCGGCGCGCGGACTGGATTACCTCGAAACCGATCCGGCAGTGGATGCAAAGCATGTCGGGATTGAAGGCGTATCGCGCTTCGGAAAAGCCGCACTCGTGACGCTGGCATTCGAGCCTCGTTTTGCGATGGCGTTGGTCGGCTCGTCGGGTGCGGGCGGCGCGAAGCTGCATCGGCGTCATTTTGGCGAAGCGGTCGAGAATTTGACCGGTTCTGGCGAGTATCATTGGATGGCCGGCAATTATCTCAAGTACGGTACCGCGGAGTCCAAATTCGGCAGCAAGAACGCCGGAGATCTTCCGGTGGATTCGCATCAGTTGATCGCGTTATGCGCGCCGCGGCTCACGTTCATCAGCTATGGCGTTCCGGAACGGGGCGACGCCCTCTGGCTTGATCAGCAGGGCAGCTTTATGGCGGCGGTTGCGGCCGGTCCGGTCTTTCGGCTCCTGGGCGCGCGCGATTTGGGAATTGCCGAGGATTATCGCACCGCGCAAATGCCTTCGGTCAACGCGGGGCTGCTCGAGGGGGAACTGGCCTGGCGGCAGCACGACGGCGGACATGAAGATCGATCGAACATGAAACACTTCATCGCCTGGGCCAACAAATTCATCAGGCACAGCTCCCCTGCCCCTCGAGTGAATTAGCTCTGAACTCGCTTTATGCGCCTGAATCGCTTCGCAACCGCGTGGTTTGTTTGCGTCATCTTCATTCTGCACATAGCCATCGGCGGCGGAATGGCCGCTGACAAACTTGTCCTCGTGGCTGGAGGCGGCACACGCGATGATAAATCGGTGCCGGCGCGTGAAGCACGGTTGCGCGAGCCGTTCGGTGTCGCCTTTGATCGCACGGGCAATGTTTACATTTGCGAAATGGCCGCTGGGGAACGCATCCGAAAGATCGATCGTCACGGTCTCCTATCAACCATTGCCGGCACTGGCGAGAAGGGCGGATCAGGCGATGGCGGCCCGGCTCTTTTGGCAACATTCAATGGCGTGCACAATCTCGCGGCCGCTCCCAATGGAGATTTGTGGCTCGCGGACACCTGGAATCATCGCGTGCGGAAAATCGAGGCTGGGACCGGATTCATCACCACGGTCGCCGGGACTGGCACGAAGGGGTTCGATGGCGACAACGGCCCGGCGACGGCGGCGCAACTCGGCGGCATTTATTGCGTGACATTGAATCCCACCGGAAGGCGGCTCTATTTGGCGGATCTGCACAATTACCGGATTCGGTACCTCGACCTGAAACGGGGAACAATTCACACGCTGGCAGGCAATGGCGAGAAGGGCATTCCTCGTGATGGGGCTCCGGCCATCCTTTCGCCACTGACCGATCCGCGGGCCGTGGCCGAAGATCGGCAGGGGAATGTTTACATTCTCGAACGCGGTGGTCATGCGTTGCGCGTCGTGAAATCGGACGGCACGATTTGGACCGTCGTGAATGCGCGCGGGGTGAAAGGCAACAGCGGCGATGGCGGACCGGCGCGTGAAGCGACCCTCAATGGCCCGAAGCATCTTTGCATCGATCCCGAGAACAACGTGGTGATTGCCGATGCGGAGAATCATCTTATCCGCAAATACCGGCCTCGAGAGGAAGTCATTGTGCGTGTGGCGGGATGTGGCGAACAGGGCAAGGCGGGGCTGGAGGGGCCGCCGGAACGCGCACAGCTCAATCGTCCGCATGGCGTGGATTATTCACCAGCGGGCGAACTGCACATTGTGGACAGTTACAATGATCGCGTGTTGAAGATCACGCGTTCGGAATGAGATTCTTCGGCGAGGTCAAAAGAATCAACTGATCGGCCCGGACCCAACCGCTGCGTCCGGAGCTGTCCAGAATGCGGAGCCAGTCGGTTTTGCGATCGACGACGGTCACTTCCACGCCATCCGGCAAAGTAAAAATGCTTTCAGAGATTTCGTAAGGTCCGCGGCGCACGACAGCCTCGCGCCGGACAACCACCGCGGGCTGGCTTTGCCATTGTTCGGCCACAAAGAAGAGAAGGAGGGCGCCGGAGAAAACGGCAGCGAGGGCGGCGGTGATCAGGAAAGTTCGCAGGCTGGTTTTCCACTCCGGTTTCCATTGGCCGGCGGCCAGCAGGAGAAAGAAAACCCAGAGCACCGCCACCCAAATCCAGGTGAGTTCGTTGACAGTAATTCGATTCAACCAGGTCCGCCAGCGGCTGCCGCTACCGCGAGCGGCATTGACGCTATCGCGGGCGAACCGGAGGTTGGCCGTGATATCGGGATCTCGTGGCGCCAATTGTTGGGCGAGCCGATAAGCGGCAATGGCGCGACCGAGCTGGCCCGCTTTGAAATAGGCATTGCCCAGATTGAAGAGGAGCGGCGCGGAGACGGTTTGCGATTTCAAGAGCGACTCGTAAGCCGTCGCGGCATCGGCATACCGGCCTTGTTCATAAAGTTTGTTGGCTTGTTCAAACGTGCCGGGCGCTTCGGCGGCGAGCGCGCCCACCGCCACCATGGCCGCCGTCATCCAAAGGCAAATGCAAAGCAATAAAAACCGTACCCGGGCTTGAGCTAAAAAGCATCGCGTCATCGGCCGAGCTTGAGTTCCGTCAGCGCGGTTAAAGCCGCTTCTGCTTCCGCGGCGAGCGAGAGAAGTTCCGCGCTGGTTTGCACTGGAGCGTAGCGCGCCTGATTGCACGCTTGAAATAATTTGTGCAGCTGACGCGCGAGCGTTTCCGGAGCACAATGCGCGAGCGCTGGATCTTCAAGCACCGCTTCTGTGATGGCCGATGCAGGCAAGTCGAGCCGTTCGCCCAACTGTTCCTGGAGGAGGCGGAAGAGCAGCGCGAAGAAATCCTCACTGCGATTGGCTCGGGCGAGCTGCCGCAAATCGTTCAACCCGGCGCGCACCAGTTTGTGCACTTGCGCTTTTCGGCGGAGGCGCGGATCGCGCGCGAATTTGTCGGCGCGTTTTCGCCAGGCCAGCGCTGCCAGCCAGGCCAGCACCGGGATGGTTTGCCAAACCCAAAACCCTGGACGCAATAGCAGTGGCGCTTCCAACAAAAGGGCCTGCCCAAAATGCGGTTTGATATGCACGATATCGCGCGTTGGAGGTGGCGCCGCGGGCGCCGGTGTCGCGGTCCCGGCCAGAACCGTCGGCTGCGGTTGACCCCGCGCGCTGGGTTGAACCTGGATGCCAATGGGCGGTTGCTGAAGCGTGCGATAGCTTTTCTTGTTCGGATCAAAAAAGCTGAACGCAATTGCCGGCAACTGCCGCACCTCGGCATTCTGCGGCACGATCACTTGCTCGAAGGTTTTTACGCCGCTCATGCCGAGCGGATCGGTCGTTTCCACTTTGCTGGTGGGCGTGTAGGTCTGAAATTCACGCCAATCCGTTTGCGGCGGAAATGGAATCGAATCCAAGGTGCCTGTGCCCGCTATCTGAACTCGCAAGGTGATGGGATCGCCGACCGTGACGTTCGTGGGTCCGGCGTTGACGGCCAGCGAAAAATCTCCCACCGCGCCGTTAAAGCTGGGCGGGCGTCCCTCGTGCGGCAAAGGCAAGACCTGCATCGGCAGCGGTTCGCTGGAAAGTTTTGTGGGCCGGCGTTGACCGAAACTGCTCGAGAAAAAATCGTCCAGATCGAAAGGGTCATTGCTGCGGCGGCGCTGCGGAATTAGCAAGGTCAGGTCACATTGCGCCGGGCCGAGCGTCAAATCGCCGGCTTTGGCAGCGGTGGCGGACATTTTGAAGATGTAAACCGTATAGATTCTGCCATTCACTTGCGTGCGTGTGGAGGCCGGCTTCGGAGTGGGGCCCATGGTGAAACCTTCGGCGCTCAATTGCGGCATGTGAATTTCCTCCGCCCGCTGGAAATAAAGCTGGATTTCAACCGGGAACGTTTCCCCCACGTAAACGGTCTGCTTGGGCACAATCAATTTCAGAAAAGCCAAATCGGTCTCTGTGCTGGCTTTGGTCACACGCAGTGTCAGCGGTTGTGTCGTGAGTGTGACACCGCTAACGACGGTGCGGATGGCGGGAATGGTGTACTCGCCCGGCTGCGAAGGGGTGAGCCGGTAATTCAAACTGATGCTGCGTGTTTCAACTCCGTTGATGTTAAAAAGATTCTGGGATTGCCCGGCGAAGGCGATCGCCAGGTTTGGAATTTGCGGAATGGCCGGCGCTTGCGTGGGCGTGCAATCGGTATAGGCCAGTATCAACATGGCCGATTCACCGACGCTGATGGTGTCGCGATCCAAACTGGACGTGAGTGACGGAGCAGCAGTGGATGAAATGCAGGCCAACATCATTCCGCAACAGAGGCCAAAAACACCGCGCCAAAGGGACGCAGCGCGTCGAGGAATCGCGAGCGGAGGAATGGAATGCAAATGCAAGATCATTTACCAATCCTTGAACACGCGATTTTTGTTTTTGGAAGTGGGTGGAACAAAAATCATGGCGCGTTCTTCATTCTTCTGCGCTTCGAGAAGCTGCCGCGCTTGCTGCGGAGTCATTTGCCCGAGCGGCACCGTCTGATCGCCATCCGGCGAATCGCCGGTTTGGTCT
>JBFMDG010000311.1:0-8357 GCA_040754135.1 Verrucomicrobiota bacterium | reverse complement strand
GGCGCTTTCATGGAAGACCCGTGTCGGGTTGATCAAGGAAATTGCCGGCGGAAGTTCCATCAGTTACGGCCGGACATTTGTGGCGGCGCGCGCCATGCGCATTGCCATCATCACTGCCGGATATGGCGACGGTTATTTGCGCAGCGGGAGCAATCGGGCGCAAGTGCTGGTGCGCGGACATCGATGTCCGGTTCTGGGCCGTATCACGATGGATCAAATGGTCGTGGACGTCAGCCATCTGCCCAGGGTTCGAGTTGGAGATGAAGTGGTATTGCTGGGCAAACAAGGGCGCGAAGAAATTTCAGCCGTCGAACTTGCGGTATGGCAAAGCACGATTCCGTGGGAGGTGCTGACCAATATCACCTATCGCGTGCCGCGCCTTTATCGCGGTGCGCAAGCGGCCTGACTCAGCTTTCCTGATCGCGCTGATTCCTTTTGTCGAAGGACAGCGAGCTCATTGTTTCACATCGTAGCAATAGATGTATTCCTGATCGCGGAGGTAGAGCTTGCCATTTGCAATGACAGGGTGCGTCCAAAAACGCCCTTGAGGCGGGCGAATTTTGCTTTGGGGATCCAGCCGCAATCGACCATGTTCCTTCCAGCCTTTGGGCGAAGCTTCCACCAGTGCGACCGTGCCTCTATTTTCATCGAGGCAATAGAGCATGCCATCGGCGCACGCCACTGCACCTTTGCCGAGCGCCTGGTTTTCGCTCCAGACCTCTTCGCCTGATTTGAAATCCTGGCAAACCCAGCCCACCCCATCGGAATAGCCGTAGAGATGATCTCCCACCAGCACCACTCCGCCATGATGATTCTTCATCACTTTGTTCTCGTAAACATCGGTCGCCTTGTTGTCGGCATCGATGTGCACCAATTTGCATCCGACGCCATATCCTGAGGTGATGTAAACATGGCGATCGCGGTAAATGGGTGTAGGCACGACCGCGGTGCGCCCGGGCCAGCTCGATTTCCAAAGCACCTTGCCATCCTTCGCGTCCACGCCGACGAGATGACGCATCGTGAGCTGGATGTACTGGCGCGCGCCATTGAGATCGACCGCGATCATCGATGCGTATTGGGCGGAGTCGGTGAATTCTTTGGTTTGCCACAGCAGTTTGCCGGAACGTTTGTCGAAGGCGGCGATGGCGCCTTGGCTTCCGCCAGGGGTGCAGACGACGTGATCGCCATCGACCAGCACCGATTCGGTGTAACCCCAGGTTTCGATCGAACCGCCGAGTTCGATCATGCTTTTGCGCCAGATAATTTTTCCATCCGAAATCTGGGCGCACACCAGATCGCCCTGGCCGCTCAAGGCATAAACAAAACTCCCGTCAACGGTCGGTGTCGAACGCGGGCCATTGCCGCGGCGTTCACGGAAGACGCGGCCAATTTGGCTGACCCAAAGTTCCTGGCCCGAATTCGCATCCAGGGCGAACAGAGATTCCACCTCTTGACGCGTGCCGAGGATGTATAGTTTTCCGCCGGCGATGGCGGGGCCGGAATAACCCTCGCCAGTTCGATCATAAAGCCAGAGGCGCTTTGGCCCGTCTTCCGGCCAGCTTTTCAGCAGCCCGGTTTCACGCGAGACCTCGGTGCGATCCGGGCCGCGCCATTGCGGCCAATCGAGCGCTTGCATTGGAAGAGTCAATCCCAGACACGCCGCCAGGAAATGCCGTCGATCAAAACAATAGAAGATTTTCATCAGCAATGGAGACACTCGAACTGCAAAAATGATTTCAGATCGTTTCAACGCGAAAAGGCTCGGTCCTGTGGATTCTGAGCGCGCGCTGCTTCGCGGATTACCGCGTCCCAAACGCGAACACTGTTGTGCTCTCGAACTTTTGTCCCGGCCGCAGAACGGGCGAGGGAAATTGAGGCTGGTTTATGGAATCGGGATAATGCTGCGTTTCCAAACACACCCCGCCGTATTTGAGATGATTGCCGGTGTAGAGTTGAACTCCCGGTTCCGTGGAATGCACTTCAAGCGTGCGCCCGGACTTCGGTTCGTAAATCCGCCCAACCAAGGTCAATGTTTTGCCGCCGTCCTTGATCACGAAATTATGATCGTAACCATTCAGCTTCGGTTTGAGCTGGTCCATGCGCGCCCCAATCCGGTGCGGCTTCGTAAAATCCAGCGGAGTCCCTTTCACACTCGCGATTGCGCCCGTCGGAATGAGGCCATCATCCGTCGGCGTGTAATCCTCTGCGTTCAGCCAAAGTTCATGATCGAGAATGTCCCCGGCGCCGGCCAGATTGAAGTAGGCGTGGTTCGTCAAATTCACCGGCGTGGCGCGGTCGGTTGTCGCGCGATACTCGAGGCGCAATTCGTTCCGGTCGGTCAAAGTGTACACGACCGAAACGTTCAGGTTGCCCGGATAACCTTCTTCACCATCCTTGCTCAAATAGCTAAACCGCACGGAAGCTTCATTGGGCCGCGATGGAAGCGCCTGCCCGTCCCAAACCACGCTGGCAAATCCTTTGCGTCCGCCATGCAAATGATTGGGCCCGTTGTTGGCCGCCAATTTGTACTCCGTCCCGTCAAGCGTGAACCGGGCCTTCGCAATGCGATTGGCAAATCGGCCAATGACCGCAGCGGAACCGGGAAACCCTTTGGCGTAAGCCTCGAAATTGTCGGCGCCCAAAATGACATTGGCGAATTCTCCCTTGCGATCGGGAACGCTAATTTCCGTGATGATGGCGCCGTAGCTGATGAGCTTGACTTGCATCCCGCTTGGATTCCGGAGCGTGAATTGTTTCACCACCTGACCGTCCGGCGTGCGACCGAACTCTTTTTCTTCGACGCGCGGCGCCGGTTCAGCCGCAGACACTGCAATGACAGCGACGAGGCCGGCCAAAAGCGGAACAACTTTTTCAGAGGAGATCATGCGCGGATCTTTCGCAACCTGCGTGCGGAAATCAAATCGAAAAGCCGACGGTGATTGGCCGATTTGCCGCCTTGAGCAGCCGCTTCAGCATCGCCGGCTAAACCGGATCTGCACTACACTAACAAGTCTTTGACGATTTCGCCGTGCACATCAGTGAGGCGGTAATCGCGCCCTTGGAAGCGATAGGTGAGCTTGGTGTGGTCCAAACCGAAAAGATGCAAAATCGTGGCGTGGAGATCGTGCACGTGCACTTTCTTTTCCACCGCGTAAAACCCAAACTCATCGGTTGCGCCATGCACAATGCCTGGTTTAATTCCGCCCCCGGCCATCCAGATGGTGTAGCCATGAGGGTGATGGTCGCGGCCAAATTGATCCGGTTGCAGCGAACCCTGCATCATGGGCGTGCGGCCAAATTCCCCGCCCCAGATAACAAGTGTTTCATCGAGCAGCCCGCGTTGCTTGAGATCTTTGATCAATGCGACGGAAGGCTGGTCAGTTTCAAGACAACGCTTTTTTAAATCGAAAATAAGATTGCCATCGGCGCCGCCGTGATGGTCCCAGCCGCGATGATAAAGCTGCACGAAGCGGACGCCGCGTTCGACGAGGCGGCGCGCCAGCAAACAATTGTTCGCAAAGGAAGCCCGGCCAGGCGTGGTGGCATAATCGGCATGCACCTGCGGCGGTTCCTTCGAGATGTCCATCACATCCGGAACGCTGGTCTGCATGCGATAGGCCATTTCGTAAGCGGCAATGCGCGTCTGGATTTCCGGATCACGCAAAGCGTCGTAGCGCATTTGATTCAAGTCCCGGATGACATCGAGCGATTGGCGCCGCCGCTCGGCGCCCATCCCGGGCGGATTGGAAACGAACAGCACGGGATCGCCTTGCGATCGCAGTTGCACGCCTTGATGCATGGTGGGGAGGAAGCCGCTGCCCCAGGCGTTCACGGTGAGCGGCTGCCCGACGCCCGTCATAAGCACCACAAACGCGGGCAGATCTTTGTTCTCGCTGCCGAGCCCGTAGCTGAACCATGAGCCCATGCTCGGCCGGCCGGACAGCTGCGCGCCGGTGTTCATGAAAATCGTCGCCGGATCGTGATTGAACGCTTCGCTATAAAACGACTGCACGAAGGCGACGTCATCGACGATGGAAGAAAGCTGCGGCAACAATTCGGAGAGCCAAATGCCGGACTTACCATATTGCGCGAATTTGTACGGGGTGCCGAGGAGCGCGGCGTCCTTGCCGATCTGGGCGAGGCGGATGTTTTTCACCAGGTCCTCGGGAGTCTTTTGCCCGCTCCGTTTCACCAATTCCGGTTTGTAATCGAACAACTCGAGATGCGACGGCCCCCCCGACATGAACAGGTAAATGATGTTCTTCGCCTTGGGCGCGAAATGCGGACCGGCCGGAGCGGCGCCCAGTCCGGAGCTTGCCGCCGCCGCGGTTTTGTTCGAAGCGGCAAACAATTGTTCGTTGAGCAACGATGCCAGCGCCATCGCGCCCATGCCGGTCGAGCATTGTTGCAAAAACCTGCGGCGCGTGATGGCGCGAATGGAGTCAATGGGAAATGCGTTCATCTTCGAATTCGGGTTCAACCTTTGGTGAGCGTTTCATCCAGATTTAACAGAACGTTCGCCACCATCATCCAGGCGGCGAGCTGCCGCGCATCCAGATTGGCCGGACGCTCACAGGAACCGATGCTCAGAAGCAGCTCGGCCGATTGCGGATCGCGCTCGAAACTGCGCTGTTGTTCTTCGAGAAAATCCATCAGGCGCGCCCGTTCGGTTTTCGTCGGCGCGCGCGCCGTGCAGAGGCGAAAGGCAAATTCCATCTGCTGCTTTGTGTTCGAGCCGCCTTCGCGCAAAATGCGTTGGGCAAAGGCCCGCGCCGTCTCCAGCAGCGTCGCTTCATTTAATGCGGCCAAAGCCTGCAACGGCGTGTTCGTCCGCGGGCGCCGGGATAAACAGACATCACGGCTCGGCGCATCGAAAGTGGCAAAGGTCGGATAAGTGCACACCCGCCGCCAAAAAGTGTACAGCCCGCGCCGATACAAATCCGGGCCTTCGCTCAATGGCCACTCGTCCATGCCGATTTCGGGACGCAGAAAGCCGATCTCCTTCCAAAGATTCGAAGGTTGCACCGGGTAAACACTGGGACCGCCAATCTCCGGATTGAACAGGCCGCTGACGGCCAAGGCCTGATCGCGAATCATCTCGGCATCGAGCCGAAATCGCGGGCCACGCGCCAGAAGGCGATTGAAGGCATCCTTCTCCTGGAGCCGATCGCTCGTCGCCGCGGTTTGGCGGTAAGTGGCGGACATGACGATCAACTTTTGCATCGATTTCATGTCCCACCCGGTGCGGATGAACTCGGTCGCGAGCCAGTCGAGCAGTTCCGGATGCGAAGGGGCCTCCCCTTGTTTGCCGAGATCTTCGCTCGTTTTGACGAGGCCCGTTCCGAAAAAGCGTTCCCAAAGGCGGTTCACCGTCACGCGCGCCGTCAAGGGATGTTTCGGATCGACCAGCCAGCGCGCGAGCGTGAGTCGATTGAGCGGTTCATCCGCGGGCAGGGGAGGCAAAATCGCCGGCACTCCCGGGGTCACTTCATTTCCACGCTCGAGAAAATTTCCGCGCACGTGAATGTAAGTCGGCCGTCTGTCATTTCGTTCCTGCATCACGAGCGTGTTGAAGCGCTGGCTGGCCACTTCCAATTCCCGTTGGTTCAAGCGGAAAAGTTCCCGTTCGAGTGTGCGCACCGCTGGAGAAATTGACCGATAGAATGCGGCGAGTTGCCGGCGCTGTTCTTCCGTTCGATCCGTGGCGGATTTGGCGAGGATTTCTGTGATTTCCGGGGTCAAGGGCCAGAGCGCCTCCGGATCGGTCTCGCTCGTCACGGAGATGCGCATTCGGCCGATGGTGTGGCTGTTGCCGTGATAATGGTCGAAGCGGAAACCAAGCCGCGCGCCCTTTTCATAGGCGACCGGTTCCTTGAGTTCGGCGATCAGGAAATGGCGTTTGCCAAATTGCGGTCCGATGGCCCAGCCGGTTTTTGGATTTCGGTCCACAGCGTGTTCGGCGCGGTAATATTGCTGCTCCCAATCGGCGGTGGCGCGGCTGAACGCCAGATTGGCATGGCCAGGGGACGCTTCACCCGACAACGGTTGTGCGGAAACCGCAAACTCATCGAGGATGAAATTTCCGGTTTGTCCCCAGCGTCCCGGACCGTTTTTGGGCAAACTGGAATCGGGCAACACTTCGAGCAACACCGCTCGAATTTTTGGCAGCGCCGTTTCCGCCTCGATCAGGATCGTGTCGTAAATAGGATTCAAGCCGGTGGAAAGAATCGATTGGTCTGGCAGGTTTGTCAGCGTGGCGCCGCCCGTGGAAATGGCGTTTGTCAGATTGAGTGTGATCCAAACATTCGTTTTTCCGGCGATCCGCTTTTCCCAGGCCGCTTGTTCCATGGGCAAATTTTTTTCCGCTTCCGAAAGTTTCTTTTGCACTTGTTCGATCCGCGCGCGGAGATGACGGACGCGGCTTTCAACCGAAGGCGCCGGGACCGGGAGCGTCGGCTCGAGGCTGTAATTCCCGCCGTCGGTGGTGTTGTTGAAAAACGCATAGAACCGGTAGTACTCCTCTTGCGTGATCGGATCATATTTGTGCGTGTGGCACTCGGCGCACATCATCGTCAACCCAAGCCAGGTCGTCGCCGTTGTGGCCACGCGGTCCTTCACGGCTTTCGTGCGATACTCCTCGGCGTCACCGCCTCCTTCGTCATTGAGTTTGGTGTTGCGATTGAATCCGCTCGCGATGCGTTGCTGCAAAGTGGCATGGGGAAGGAGATCGCCGGCGAGTTGTTCGATAGTGAACTGATCGAAAGGCATGTTGCGGTTGAAGGCGTTGATGACCCACTCGCGATACGGCCAGATGGAACGCGCCAGATCCACTTGATAACCGTTCGAGTCGGCATACCGCGCCAGATCGAGCCACCAGCGGCCGATATGTTCTCCGTAATGCGGCGATTCGAGCAAGCGATCCACCAACGCTTCATAAGCATTGGCGCGGCGATCCTTGAGGAACGCATCGATCTCCGCCAGGCTGGGCGGCAATCCTGTCAGATCGAACGTAAGCCGCCGGATCAAGGTCGCCCGATCCGCCTCCGCCGAGGGTCCCAGGCCTTCTTTTTCGAGGCGCGCCAGAATGAAGGAATCAATCGCGTTCGCTGGCCACCGTTTATTCTTCACCAACGGCACGGTCGGGCGCACTGGAGTGAGAAATGCCCAATGCGGTTTGGCTTCAGGCCAATTGGCTCCCGCATCAATCCAGCGACGGAAAGCATCGATCTCCGCCGCGGACAGTCTCTCGCCCTTTGGCGGCATCCATTCATCCGAATCACTCGAAGAGATGCGAAGGAACAATTCGCTTTCGCTGCTCTTGCCGGGGATGATGGCCGGCTTGCCGGATTTGCCGCCGCGAAATGCCTCCTCTTTGGCATCGAGACGCAGTTTGGATTTTTGTTGATCGGGCCCATGACATTCGTGGCAGCGCTTGATGAGCAGTGGCTGAATGTCCCGCTCAAAGTCAACCGGGTTCGAGTCGGCGCCAAACGTGCAGAACGAAACAAGCGCGATTGAACACATGGCCGCCTTGGCGAAGCGGCAGCGGTTCCACAGGCTGCTCAGTGACAGCGGCGAATCGAAAATCGGAGGCAACTCGGTCCGGGCCATGGCGCGGTTTTCTACCACGGCAACGGGAAAAGCACACGGCAAATTCAGCGCGATTTTTGGTGACATGAGGACCTGCTGACCCTGGGCTCCGCCAAACTGTCTTCTTTCCCGCCGGCAGGTTTGAAAAGGCCACTCATTTGCGAGAGACATCACTGATTGCGAAAAGGAACGAGCCTCGAGCCAACGTCCAATTCACTTCGGCAGCTCGTTGAGCGTGTAATAAAAGGTGTCGTGCCACAATGAGGCGCCCTCTCGGTTCACGAGATCGCCGGCGCGCACCGCTGTAACAAAGCCTGTTTTCCAGCCGCTCAGCTTCAATCGCAGCGCCATGCCATCCGGACTCAGCTTCGCAGCCGTCACCGTGATTTCCGTCGCGCTGTTTTCGCGCCCTTCATGGTCGATCTCGGGCGAGCCGTAGGTTTGATGATGTTTGTAACCGAATTGAGTGACATGAAAATTGGCCGGATCTTCAGCGGACGTTTTTTCCGCCGGTTGCGTAAATTCGAGCTGCAAACCATCGGCCAGCGCGTGCACGCGACAGATCTCGAAGGGCATTTGACCGGTAAACGTGACTCGTTCCAGACCGTAATCCAACGGAGCCACCGCAGCCCAGGCCGCATTGCGCAACCCTCCCGCATACAGATTTCCGTCCGGACCGAACGCAAGCCGGTTCACGCCCGAAGCGAACCCTCTGGCAAATGGCCAAACGGCGCCCTGCCAGCGGCCGTTGACTTTCTCGAGCGCCA
>JBFMDG010000310.1:0-8421 GCA_040754135.1 Verrucomicrobiota bacterium | reverse complement strand
AAGTTTTCCCGAAAAAGCTCAGTGCCATTCCAGTAGATCACAGCCCCATCATCGCGCCGCAACCGGAAGACGAGGCTGCCGATTTCCTGCGGATTAACAATGTTCACCAACCTCCTGAAATAAACTGTCGTTGGGCGCTGGTTCGGATCGGGCAACTGAATCGGAGTCGCTTCGTCACCGGCGCCGAAACCTAACTTGGCCGGCCCGGATTTCCACGATGCGTCATTGAAATCAATCCCGGTCCAATTACCTGCGGGCGCAGAGGCGTCGGCCAGATATTTCCAAACTGCGCCCTTCGAGATGATCGCGGCCATGTTCAAATCGTCGGGCACAGCGAGGAATGTCAAACCGGCAGCATTCGGTCCCACGGTGACTGGATTTGAAAAGTTGAGCGGGAAACAATTTGCTCGATCCATGTCCGCCGAGATTTCGTAAGTGCCGGAGTTTACGCGGGTGATCACATAAGTGCCATCACTGTCACTCCACCCGATGCGAGTGGTGCCGAGCACACGCACGAGGGCGTCTGGCACGGGCGCGCCTTCGCGCAGGACGCTTCCCGAAATCTGAAAAGTCGAGAAGGTTCCGATCCGCACGACGAGCGACTTGCTGGCGGTGCCGCCTTTCATGTCCGAGACGGTGCATCGCACCACGAATTCCCCCGGCAAAAGCCAGGCGTGCGAAAGGCTCGGTTTGTTTTCTCCCACCGTGAAATCTCCGAAGTCCCAGGAATAAGCGAGCGAATCCCCGTTCGCATCCGCAGCCCGCGCTTCGAAACTGATCGCTTGGCCGACATTTGCGGAAAGCGCGCCGGCGGTCAGTTCCAACTGGGGCGGCGCATTATCGACGAACGGGCCCCGCTGAATCACGACGTCCACGAAATTAGGAGAGGCCTCTCCTTCGGCGATGGGTGTGATATGAAAATCGATGCAAGGATCGGAAAGGGTGCGGCCGATTATCAGCGGCGCATCATTCCGTCCGCCGGCACTTCCGGGCGTGGTATCCAGAAGCAGCGTGTTTTGCTCGGCACTACCAGCCCAGCGCACCAGCAATCCATTAGTCGCATATTGGCTCTTGAAAAACTGCCGGAACTCGAGCCAGTAAACCAAGTCCGCGCTGCGCGCGATGCGCAATGCACGAATCCCCCGAGCGTCCGGATGATCCTCGGCGTAGAGGCGATAAGTGCCACTCTGGGTGATCAAAGGCGCGTCGGCATCATCGAGCCAGCCGAGGAGATGCTTAAAGCGCGCATTGAAATGGTTCACGCTGCCGCCGGGAACGCCCATCGAATCAAATGGATCGCCATACTCGACCTTTAAACCGGACCCCAGCGCACTGGCTCCCGTCGGATTCCACAAGCTGGCGTGGAGCAGGCCGAAGTTGTGTCCCAATTCATGACCCAAAACGCCCACGTTAAAATTGTTGTTTCCAATCCAGACTCCTGGTCCGCCCTGATAAGCCAGCGCCCCAAACACCAGGAATGGCTTCGAACCGGTAAAGACAACGTGAGAATCAAATGCTTCATGAGCAAATCCCGCCGCAGCCGCCGCGGCGCGCGCATCCGTCAACAGCTTGGTGAAATTGTTATCGTAAGCACTGGAAGGTTCCGGCAAACGCAATGCCGGCGTCACCACCGAACCCGATCCCACAAGCGAGAATCCGGCGCGGCCATAGGACATCTCGCGATAATAATCATTCAAAGCCGCGACCAGATTGGTGGCATCCGACTGCGAAATGGCCGCCCCGTTTGCGTCTGAAAAATCGACGCGCAGCAACAGCAAACTTTTCGTCCCAACCAAGGCCGAATTGAGCGAAGGCGATTGCGCATATAAAAGGAAGGCGATCGCGAAGACCGGCCAAAGGCGGGCAGAATTGTGCCCTTGGATTCTCCTGGCCGCGATGATGAAGGATAGAATTGAATGAGAAATTACAGCGTGGTGCGGAATCGAAAACAACCTGTGCATAGCTTTTCTATTGCGGATCAGGAGGATTGTGCTGAACGAAATCGCCCTTTGATTAAAGTGGGGACGTCCATTTGATGACGTTATCTCCATTGCGCTGGCTGCGCGTTCCGCCACCGGTGCCGTGCCATTCGGCAATTCCGAACGAGAGATCTTCCCGCGGAATATCGGCGGTGTCATCCGGACCGAAGATTATCCCGTAAGGAGTCAAATTCTTGAGCGATAGTTTGTCCGGTGTGATGGCCGCACCCAACGCGTTTAACTGCGTATTCCAGTTGTTCAGCACGAAGTTTTCGGGCGCGGAGGGATGCACCAATTGAAACCATGGCAAGGCGCCGGGTCGAGCCGGCCAATGATTGACGGCGAGATCGGCGCCGTTTCCAAAACTGACGATCGCTTGAATGGGATTCTCGGCGATCACTTTGTCGAAAAGACTGTTACGATAGTTCAGGATGGCTGGTTCAACGGCGATGGCGTTCATCGTCGCGTCCATCTGGCCTTTAATGCCGTAGAGGAAGGTGTTGAACATCACATAGGATTTGGTCACGCCGAGCTTGTTGAGCAGCTTCTGCACGCGCTGACCCGACGCGCCAACGAGGTTTCTTTGCGCAAGAATTTCGTCGGTGCTTGGATCCTGGCCGATGATCAGCATCTTAGCTGTGCCGTTCAACCGGCCTCGATAGTACACCGGACCGAATTCTGTGCGGAAGCGGCCCGAAGGGTGCGCAAGGTAAGTTGCGCGTGGGGCCTCGAAAAACTTTTTGGCCCACGAGGCTTTTGGGCCTTTGTCGAATTTGAATGTGGTCGCCATAAAATCGGAACCCGGACTTCAACAATGGTCTGTCCTTATCCTGGTTAGAGTTGCACTTTCCACATTGCCCTGAGCGATGCCAAGCTGATTTCGCCGAAATCACCCATTCGCGCCGAATAGAAATCAAATTGCCATCGGGGAAGGCATTCGACGCAAAAAAACGCCGCCGACTTTCGTCGACGGCGTTCCGCACTCCCTTTTTCCTGTGCAGAGGTTTGAATCAGAACTGCATCAAGGGGCTGGTGCGTTTGGAGCCTGTGCGGCAGATGGGTTCAGAACGGATCCATCTTCAGCCACCTGCAGTTCGGTGTGGCGTCCATCCTTTTTGAAGGCGACCTCATAAACGGTCTTGCCTTGCCAAAGCCCTTTTTCCGCATCTTCAATCGGCGCCGAACCCGCATGGGTGCGCACCGTGTTTTTTACCGGCTCCGGCAAATCGTTGAAGTTCACCTTTTGCGCCGCCGATAGCTGCACGGTCGTTTCCGTAGGCGTCGGCGCTGCCGCCGCGGCCCCGCCACTCAGCAACGAGCCGTTTTCAGCCACACGTATTTCCGTGTGTTGCCCGTCGCGTTTAAAACCGACTTCATAATGGGTCTGTCCGGCGCGAGTAACGCGGTCGATATCTTCAACATTGGCTCGGCCCGCCTGCGCGCGAATGGTCCGTTGCACTGCCGGCGGCAATTGGCTGAGCGTCACTTTCTGTGACCCTTCCGGATACGCTGTGGCTGTCGCGGGCGCACCGACTTGTGGACGAGGTCCGCTCGAGATCAGAGTGCCATCTTCAGCCACACGCAATTCCGTGTGTTTGCCATCGCGTTTGAAACCGGCTTGATAAACGGTGCGGCCATTCATCATCCCTCGATCAATGTCCTCGATGTGAACCGTTCCGGCATGCGCTCGAATGGTGTTTTGCACTGCCGCTGGCACCTGATTGAATTCAACCTTGGTGGCATTGCTCAAAGGCACTGGCCGTGAAACGGTTTCGCCACCGCTCACGGCGGGCGCTGGAGCTCCGAAGAAGCCGCCGACCCGATTATCACGGAGCAACGTGCCATCTTCGGCGATGGCCAGCTCGATATTTCGGCCTTCCCGTTGGAATTCGACCTCATAAACCGTGCGGCCCTTTTCGGTGTCTTTGTCGATATCCTCAATGCGCAAGGCGCCGACCTGCTGATTGATCGTTTGCTGCACTGGCCGAGGCAAATCGGTCCATTGCAATTTTTGCTGATCAAACGCAGGGAAGAATCCGAGAATATGGGTTCGGTCACCAATCAGTGCGCCCGATTCGGAGACGTAGATCGTGCGGTTGGGACCCGGCCGTTTGAATTCAACCTGGTAAACGGAAGAACCATCGCGCATTTCGCGTTCGATGGATTTGATTTCGCCGTCCCCTTTCTGCGAGTTGATGGTGCGCCGCACCGACTCGGGGACCTGAGTTAGCTCGAGGCGATCCGCCGCCCACACGGCAGGGATGGCCAGAGTTCCGGCGAGCAACAAGGTTTGGAAAAATCGCGTTTTCATAAATGTCCTCTTGGTTTCGCTGAACCAATATCGACTGGGCCCTCTCCCAGGCCAATGGGTGGAAAACCTGAAAATCCCCATCGGGAAGCGGCTGAGAATCGAATCAACACCGCCCGCAATGAAACACGGGCCCGAGCCCAAAACTTTCCCGGGTGCGCACGCACATCGGGCCGGTGCTTCAGTGGCCCGCTTATTTTGCGCTCGGAACAAACCTGTTGATCGAGATCAAAGCTCCTTTCACTATGGTCTCTCAAAGTGGCATCGAACGAACTATGATGACGCGAATTTTACTTTGTTGGCGCCTTTGGATAACGATGTTTTGTGGCTGTTATGCCGCGAGCATGGCCGCGGATTTCATCCCGCAAAATCCGCCGGCGATGGTTCGTTTGACGGACGCCAATTCCCCGGCCCATCTTGCTGCCCGTCAATTTCGGCGCGGTGTGAATTTGGGCAATTATCTCGAAGTTCCTAAAGGACAGAATTGGGGGGTGACTTTTGCCCCGGAGGAAGTGCGCCGAATGCGCGCGGAAGGTTTCGATCACCTGCGAGTTCCGATCGGCTGGCATCACTACACCGGCCCGGCGCCGGAATTCAAAATCGAGAAGGCAATCTTCGACAAAGCCGATGAAGTGGTGACCAACGCGCTCGCCGCCGGCCTCGCGGTCCTCATTAACATTCATCACTTCGATGCATTCACGACCAATCCGGAAGCGGAAACCGAACGGCTCGCGGCCATCTGGCGCCAGGTGGCGGCGCATTACGCCGAGCAACCCAATGCGCTCGCATTCGAACTGATCAATGAACCGAAGGACGCGGCCAAAACCACGGTAATGAATCCCATTTACGCCCGCCTCATCCGCGAAATTCGCAGAACAAACCCGAAACGAACTTTGTTCGTCGGACCGGGACAGTGGAATCAGGTCAGCGAATTGAAAAACCTCGTGCTGCCCGCTGAAGACAATAACCTCATCGTGACGGTGCATTGTTACGATCCATTTCTTTTTACGCATCAGGGAGCGACGTGGGCGGGACCCGATACGAAGGTCAAAGGCATTCAATTTCCGGGGCCGCCTCCGCAACCATTGACACCAGATCCAGCGTTAAAATTGAATCCATGGGTCGTGAACTGGATCGCCCGATACAACGCTGATCCTGCGGACAAGAATCCGTCCGGCCCTTCCGCTTTCGAGGAGAAATTGAAACTAGCGCGCGCATGGTCGGATTATTATGGGCGGCCCGTTCATGTCGGGGAGTTTGGCTGCTTTACGAGCGCGGATCCCAAATCCCGCGCGAACTTTTACGCGGCTTTCAGGCGTGTCCTCGACGAGCAGAAGCTCGGCTGGGCGATGTGGGATTGGAGCGCGGGATTCCGTTATTGGGATAAGAAGAAAAACGAGCCGACGCCGGGAATGCGGGAAGCGCTCTTTGGAAAATCCAATTCACGTGACCCACGGCCTGGCCAGTAAGGGTGGTTACAATTTCAATTGCCAGCCAGGTCGGCTCGCGGAAATCATCACCGGCAAATATGAGCGACATCATTTATCCACGCAGTCCGAGAGAAACCATGTGCGGCTGGATGCACCTGCCTCGGTACCTCGACAAAATCCGGCTGCATTTTGCCGGCAAGCTTCACCCGGATTACCAGCCGAATTTCGGGAAAGGTTTTGACGGCGCCTGGCTCAAGGCCGCCGGCCTCATCCACGAACAGTTTCTCGAAATTGTCCGGCCCACCATCACCGACGGGGAAGTGGCGGATTGGGTGCTGAAAAATGTGAATGTGAAATGTTCGACCGCGGAAAAACAGGCCCACGCCGAAGTCATGCTAAATTATCCAAAGAGCGACGACGCCGCGGGACAGGAGCGATTGAAGATGCGAAAGGCACAGGCAGGCATAAGCCATCGCGACGATATCCGCACCTTCGTCGATTTCATCGATGCCGATGAAAAGCGGATTTAGCGCAACTGCGCCGGCCGGCAGTCGGAAACTCAGAATTCTTTGCCATTCGCGACATGCGCTCGCGTCTTGCCACGTCACGGGCCATCCGCTAATTTCCGCGCCTTGTGTCTGAAACCGGGGAGCGATCCCAGAAACAAGACGGCCAAACTCAGGCAGACCAAAATCTTTTATGTCCGAAAGTTTTATTCAAAATCTGTTCGCCGACCGCATTGGCGGGCGGCAATACGGCAAATCGACTGCGATTTACAAATTCGAAAAGATCAAGCGTGCCAAACGCGCCGCCTTGGCGGCCAATCCGGGCGCCGAGATCATCGATATGGGCGTCGGTGAACCCGACGAAATGGCGTTTCCTGAAGTGGTGGAAACGTTGTATTTGGAAGCGCGCAAACCGGAGAATCGCGGTTATGCGGACAATGGCGATGCTGCGCTGAAGCAGGCAGCGGCGCGGTATCTGGAACGGGTTTGTGGCGTGACCGGCATTCATCCGGACACCGAGGTCATACATTCGATTGGCAGCAAAGCGGCCCTTTCGATTTTGCCGGCAGCGTTGATCAATCCCGGCGATTACGTGTTGATGACCACCCCGGGATATCCCGTGTTCGGCACCCACGCAAAATATTACGGCGGGCTCGTCCACAATTTGCCTTTGACGGAAGCGAACCATTTTCTGCCGGACCTTGAAAGCATTCCGGCGGATGTTTTGTCGAAAGCGAAAGTGTTGGTCCTGAATTATCCGAACAACCCGACCGGTGCGAGCGCGACGCCGGAGTTTTTCGTGCGAGCGGTTGAATTTGCGCGCCGCCACAAGATCGTGATTATTCATGATGCCGCCTACGCCGCGCTCGTGTTCGAAGGCAAACCGCTCAGTTTTCTTGCCACACCGGGCGCCAAAGAGGTGGGCATCGAACTACACTCGACCAGCAAAAGTTTCAACATGACCGGTTGGCGCTGCGGATTCGTCGCCGGAAATGAACTGCTTGTGAAAGCGTATGGCGACGTGAAGGACAACACCGATTCCGGCCAGTTCTTGGCCATTCAACATGCGGCCGCTTATTGCTTCGATCACCCGGAGATCACCGAGAAGATCGCGGCCAAATATTCGCGACGCATGAACGGACTGGTCGAAGTGTTGCGCAACGCCGGCTTCAACGCCCGCAAACCGCAGGGATCATTCTTCCTCTACACGCGAGCTCCGCGCGCCGCTATGATGGCCAATGGCAAAAGGGTGGAATTCAAGAATGCCGAAGAAGTTTCGCAATGGTTGATTACGGAAAAACTCATTTCCACAGTGCCGTGGGATGACGCCGGTCCTTACTTGCGATTCAGCGTCACATTTATGGCGGCGGATGCCGACGAGGAGAAACGCGTGCTTGGCGAGATCGCCTCGAGGCTGGCCGATGTGAAGTTTGAATTTTAGTTCATGGCTATGGTTGAACGGCCAGGCGATAGAACCCCGCGGGATTTTGGCTGAAGGGGATTTCAACCTTGCATTCCGGGCGGTCGATGGCCTCTGCCGGAATGTCACGCACCTTTTCCCAAGCGACATTGTTTTGAATTGAGCTCGTTTTAAGGAGGGAGTACGCCTTTCCCTCGCGCGCATGAAACCGAAGGATCAATCCTTTCGACGGATCGACTTCCGGCGCTTGGAAATGGAGAAAACTGGTCGCGTCCTTGGGATCGGTGGCGCTCACGAACTCCTCGTGGTTGGATTGTGAATCCAAATCGGGATCGGCAAGTGGCCCGCTCACCAGGCTGTTCTCCAGTTCGTCTGGATTAAAATGGTCGTTTCGCCAGGAGAGCAATACGAGATCGCTCGCGTCCGGAGATCCGCCGGGGATCGTCCCCTGCCGCCATTGCGGCCGCAAATCCCATGTCCACCAATCGCCTCTAGGATCGACCACTTCCAAAGACCAACCGCCCCCATCGGTTCCCGCGAACCAATCGGCTTCGTAATCGAATTCGAGAATCTTTTCACCTGCGGAATCGTCCAGGCGGAGGATTTCGCCGTTGTTATCCAGGTTGCCGGCAAACTCACCCGCGATCGTGTAAGCGTCCCCATACCGCTCGCGAAAGGCCTCGCTGTTTTTCACGATCAACACCGTGGCCCCGGGGGGAAGATTGGTCACCAGACTGCCGGTGAATTGGAATTCAATGCCGCGGCTGAAGCGTACGCC
>JBFMDG010000309.1:0-8435 GCA_040754135.1 Verrucomicrobiota bacterium | reverse complement strand
TTCCGGCGGCAGAAACCCTGTATCCGACATTTTCAACGGCTTGAAAATCTCGCGCTCGACGAAAACATGGAGGGGCTGGCCGCTGGCCCGGCGGACCACTTCGCCGAGCAAAATGAAATTGATGTCGCTGTAGCGAAACACCGTGTCGGGCGCATTGAGCGGTTTCTCGGCGCAGGCAAGTTGAATGGCCTTTTCGTAACCGCTCCAGGCCGGAGTGGCGCTGATCCCGGGCCGCAGCCCCGAGGTGTGTGTGAGCAATTGCCGCACAGTGATGCTTTCTTTGCCGTGCCCCTTGAATTCTGGAATGTAGGTTGCCACGGCCGCATCCAGCCGCACCCGTCCCCTTTCGATCAACAACAACACCGCCGGTGTCGTGGCGATCACTTTCGTCAAGGACGCCGCGTCGAAAATGGTGTCTTCGCTCATGCGCGTTTTTTCGGGAACAAGGCTGCGCGATCCGAAAGCTTTGTGATAACTGACCCCGTTCCTCTCGAGCCAAAGAACGCCTCCCGGCATTTTGCTTTCGCCGATGGCCTGCTCGATGGCGGCGTCCAGAAGTTCAAGTTTGGGTTTGGCGAAAACTTTTTGCACCGAAGCAGCGGAGGAAGCACTCATGGCAGAGGGTGGAAAGGCGAGCAGCACCGTGAGAAGGACCGAGAGCGATACTTTAGCCTGCGACAAAATCATGGGCGCAGCATAACGACGGACCTGTTCCAGCGCCAAGACTGGAAAGAGAATTTTGCTCTCGGATTTGCATTCACCGGCGTGGCGCCAATACACTCAAACGGGCGCGATTCGCCGAATCAGTTTTGCAACGGAGGCTTTGAACTGGAACGAAAATCGCACGGCTCACTTTGGACTTTGATGAGGCACGGAACCGCGAGTTGAATGCTCCCGAGTTCAGTTTTTACATCTTGTCCGTGGTTTCAAGGCCCAGGCTTTCGAGACCCGTTTTCAGCACCAGGCCAGTCAGATGCGTGAGCATCAAGCGCGACGAGCGCGTCGGCTCCTCGGATTTCAATACTTCGCATTCCTCCCAAAATCGCGCCAGCAATCCAGCCAGATCGTACAAGTAATTGCAGAGATAATTCGGCCGGCATTCGCGCGCGACTGCATGAAGCACCAGCCCAAAATTTAACAGTTGGCCGGCCACGGCCAATTCTGCGGGAGCGGCTAAAACGATGGGACCCTCAGGCCGCGGTTCGAGTCCGGCCTCGCGCGCCTTGCGAGCCAGGCTCTGCGTTCGCGTATATGCGTAGAGGAGGTAGGGCGCCGTGTTCCCTTCCAAGGCCAGCATGCGATCCCAACTGAAGACGTAATCGGTTTGACGGTTCGGCAGCAGGTCGGCGTATTTGACCGCGTCAATCCCAACCACGCGCGCAATTCCTTTTCGCTCCTCCTCCGGCAAAGCAGGACGAAGACGAGTCACCAACTCAAAGGCACGCTCCTCCGCTTCATCCAACAACGCCGAGAGTTTGATGGTCTCGCCTTCCCGCGTGCGAAATGGCTTTCCATCTTCACCGAGAATCTTTCCAAACCACACGTGCTCGAGACGAACCTTGGCCTCCGGATGCCATCGCCTGAACGTGGCAAACAACTGGCGAAAATGAAGCTGTTGCCGGTCATCGGTCACGTAAATGATTTCGTCCGGACGCCACGTCTCCAACCGGTAGGCCAAAGTCGCCAGATCCGTGGTGGCATAGTTGAATCCGCCGTCGCTTTTTTGAATCAGCCAGGGATTAGCTTTCCACTCCCCCTTCTCCTGAGTGAGGAACGGATCCTCCTTTGGGGGCAAACGGCCATCCGAAAAAACCGCCAGCGCCCCCTCACTCTCCACCGCAATCCCTTTGGCTTTCAATTCCGCGGCAATGTCAGGAAGGCGCCCATTGTAAAAACTCTCGCCCAGCGTGTGATCGAATCTCACACCGAGTCGTGTGTAAATGCTGTCGAAATGTTCTTTCGAGAGTTCATTCATGCGACGCCAAATGGCCAGGTTTTCGGCGTCACCGCTTTGCAGCTTCACCAATTCCCGGCGCGCCGCATTCATCGCCTCCGGATCTGCATCGCAGACGGACTTCATTTCCTTGTAAACCCGTTCCAATTCCGCCACCGGATCGCGCTCGAGAGCGGCGGGATCGAGACGGGTTTTCCAACCAACCAGAAGCATTCCAAACTGTGTTCCCCAATCGCCAATATGATTGTCTGTGACCACCCGATGGCCCAGCAACCGCAATATCCGAGTGATTGAATCCCCGAGAATCGTCGAGCGAATGTGCCCCACATGCATCGGCTTGGCGACGTTGGGAGAACTGAAGTCAATCACCACGGTTTCGGGTGATGCTGCCTTTTCAAAAAACAATTGCCCGCCGCGCGACGCCTCCTCCATCGCCTGGGCGATCGCTTCAGGCTTTAAGCGAAAATTGAGAAAGCCCGCCCCGGCTACTTCAACCGAGTGGCAAAGATCGCCGACCTCGATCAAGGTGCGGACCTGCTCGGCCAATTGCCTTGGGTTCATCTTACGTTGACGAGCCAGGCTCATGAGAGCCGAAGTCTGGTAATGCCCAAACTTTGGATCGGGGCAGGGTCGGATTTCGACAACGGCGGGATCAAGATCCGGGATTAATTTGGCGAGCGCTTCCTGAAGACGCTGTTCAAGCTTTCGATTTAACACGAGGAAAAATGGATGGCCCTGAGTAGAATTTCAAAGGGCGCGAGACCTCTCCGTCACTTTCCGGCGGAGGTCTCTTTGATGATTCGGTACATCGACTGCGCGTCGGGGGCCTGTTCGAGCGCCTGCCTGAATTCTTTCTTGTGGAGCAGCTTGGCAATATTGGCCAGCGTGTGCAGATGCTTTTGGAATTGCCCTTGCGGAACCAGAAATAACATCACCAGATTCACGGGCTGATTGTCGAGCGCATCAAAATTCACCCCTTTGCGGGAACGGCCAAGCGCGCCCACCACTTCGTAAATCAGATCCGTCGAGGCGTGAGGAATTCCCACGCCAAAGCCAATGCCGGTGCTCATCGAGCTTTCGCGTTTTTTGACCACGGCGGCGATTTGTTCGCGGTGATCCACTTTGATGCGCGAAGTGGCAATGAGATTATCGATCAGTTCATCAATCGATTCCCAGCGATTGGTTGCCCGCAAATCAGGAATGATTTGTTCCGGCGTCAGGATATCACCCAGGTTCATAGATTGAAACTGCGGCGTTTCATTTCGCCTGAAGTGGAAAGCCTTTTCAAGAGCGAATTCGCGTAGAACACGAAATCAGCCGAATTCAGCGAAATCAGTTGGGTTTCCGTCATGTACCGGTGCTCAACGTCTCCATCATCTTCCGCGTCCCTATCGACGCCAGCTTCCGATCCACGTGAAAACATCAACCGTGCCTTGCCAGATCCAAAGGCACACCTGTTCCAGCGAAACCTGCCCGGTAACGAGTGGAATTCCTGCAAGTAACACCAGCAGATTGCCCAGCCAAATGACAACGGCTGAGAACAAATACCCATGCTCTGTCACGTCCGACTGACGGTTTTGCAGCACGTAAAGGGTCAGCGTGATGTGAAACGCGTAGGCCGCCCCAAGCAACAAATGAAACCAAACACGGTGCCGAGTCCAGTCGCCGATCCATTGTCCCACCATGAACACCAGAATAACCAATGCTCCGTAGAGCGGGAAAAAATAGGGCGCGAGCGCGATAAGGAAGTTGGTCCTGGTAGTGACGACGTGCCCGCCCTTCGCCGTAGCTTTGAATTTCTTTACCCGCCCGCCGAAAATCCAAACCCAAAGCACATGAGTCAATTCGTGACCCACCACGTAAACCCACATTGGTTTCGGCAGCATGAGAAAAATGACCAGCCAGCAGGCAGCCCCTGAAAGCAACGCGACCCAGACCGTATCCGCGTTGCCTGAAGCGCGAATCACCTGAAGCAAAGCCTGCGCGGCCCCGGCACAGAGCGGCAGCAGGAGCAATCCGATCAGGAATTTGATCGCTTTAGGCATTCACACGAAGGCCAGGGGCCGAGCGAACACGTCCTTGGGTAAATTCCTGGATGCAAAAACAAAAACCCTGTTCTCGCGAGAGAACAGGGTGTGAAATTGAGCAACAACGATTAAGGAGTCGGATAAGGGCGATTGGGATCAAATCCTGGTGTGGACGTTGCCTCCTGCGGGGGATTTGGCGGCGTTTGTCCAGATTGCAGCCCAGGATTGGTATGGATAGGCCCACCATGGGTTGCCGCAAAATTGCCGCGAACCCGTGCGACCTCTGTTTTCACTTCGGGCTTTGCCGCCGTCACTTCCGCAGCAATGTTCGCTGCTGCCACCGGCACCGCGTTCATAACTGCTGAAGCCACATCGATCGCCATCCGCTTCGAGACTTTCTTGGCGACGGCCGCTGCGATTTTCGCAGCGTGGGCAGGAGCGGCTGTTGCTGCCGCTTTGGCAATGGCCGGCGCGATGTCCGGAGCTTTTTGGGCGGCTAACGCGGCGACAGCCGCACTGATTTCAGGAGCCGCTTTGGAAATACTTCCGACCAGGACTGGAGCACTGCCTGGATTCTTGCTCAGGATAGCTTCGACCGCGGCAAGCGCGACTGCTTCCTTGTTTTCTGCAGAAGCCTGAACCACCAACTGAACCGCTTTGGACACTCGCTCAGGCACCCGAATCTCAGTCACGGCTTTCTGAATAGCCTTGGTTTCAGATTCGGTTAAAGCGCTGGCAGATGGGGCGGCGAGGCTCGATACCGTCACCAACAATGCAGCCAATAATAGTTTGTTTCGTTTCATAAAAGTCGAATTCGCTATCGTTGTTCCCCGTTCACGAGTTGAGATTCTTATTAAAATCACTCCTTCGAGTCAAACTTTTTTTTGGGAAATTTTGCCCCCTCCCAGCCACGGAAGAATGAGCCTCACAAGGAATTACACAAACCGCCAGCACCACAGCTTTCCCGCCTGTTTTCCAGCAAATCCCCCCATTTCACAGCAATTTGGATTGTCTTGCCCACGCTTCTATGGTTGTTCTCCCGCATGACGACCGATGAAGCATTGGCCATATTTCGCAAGACCGGCGCCTTGCTCGAAGGCCATTTTGTGCTCCGCAGCGGATGGCATAGCCGCCAATTCTTCCAATGCGCGTTGGCCCTCCAATACATGCCCGATGTCGAACGCTTCGGCGCAGCTCTGGCAAATAAGGTCCGTCCTTTAGCTCCCGCCACCGTCATCGCTCCCGCCATGGGCGGTTTGGTCATCGGCCAAGAAGTCGCCCGCCAACTCGGTTGCCGGTTTATTTTCGCCGAAAAAGAAGGAGGGAAATTAACTCTGCGTCGAGGTTTCACCATCTCACCCGGAGAACGCATGCTCGTCGTGGAAGATGTCGTCACCCAGGGCGGACGGGTGCGCGAAACCTTTGGCATCGCAACGGAACAAAAAGGGATCGTCGTGGGTGTGGCCATGATTGTCGATCGCTCAAATGGAACGGTCGATTTCGGCGTGCCTTCTTTCAGTCTCATTTCGCTGCAAGTGGAATCTTATCCTCCAGATCAACTGCCACCCGATCTGGCGGCCATCCCCGCAGTCAAGCCAGGAAGCAAATAGAGCCCTTTGCACTTCGCACGGTGCGGTTCCATCAGACCTTTTTTAACTCTCAAAAAACCGTTTGTTGGCCTTCCCTCGTTGCTTTGATAGGCTCACCTCATGGCGTTTGATTCATTCGGCGATTTCGTGGCCGCTCTCGATCGGGCAGGTGAACTGGTTCGAGTTTCTTCCCCCGTGGCCACGGAACTCGAAATCACCGCGTTGGCCGATCGCCAAATGAAATCCTCCGGTGGCGGCAAAGCTCTCCTCATCGAAAAACCGACCGTCAACGGAGCCGTTTCCCCCTTTCCCGTTGCCATCAATACCATGGGATCGTGGAAACGAATGGCGTTAAGCCTGGGCGCGAATTCAGTCGATGAAGTGGCAGCCGAACTTGGGTCGCTGATGAAAGCCAAACCGCCGACTTCATTCCGTGACGCCTTGAAGCTGTTGGGCACGGCCCTCGACCTTCGGCATGCCAAGCCGAAGCTCGTCAAGGATGGTCCATGCCGCGAAGTCATTCATCGATTCGACGCGCCGCCTAGGCGCACCGAGCCGTGGCCAGAGCCTCCGCCACTTTCAAATTTCAAATCTCCACTCTCCGGTTCGTGTCCCACCCTCCTCAACCTACCCATCCTGCAATGTTGGCCCCTCGACGGCGGTCGGTTCATCACTTTGCCTTGCGTGGTGACCAAAGATCCCGATACCGGCGAACGCAACGTCGGAATGTATCGCATGCAAATCTACGACGGCGGCACGGCCGGCATGCATTGGCAACTGCAGAAAGTGGGGGCGCGCCACGGACGCCGTTATTACGAAACGGGCACGCGCATGCCTGTGGCGGTGTTTCTCGGCGGCGATCCGGTGTTCACGTTTTGCGCCACGGCGCCGTTACCCGATGGTTTGGATGAATTCCTCCTCGCCGGGTATCTCCGCAAGCAATCGGTCGAACTGGTCCGATGCCTCACGTGCGATCTTGAAGTTCCGGCCAACGCCGATTTCGTCATCGAAGGTTATGTGGACCCGGCCGAGCCGCTCCGCGAGGAAGGCCCTTTTGGCGATCACACGGGATACTACACATTGCCTGAGCCCTATCCCGTTTTCCACGTGACAGCGATTACGCACCGTGCCAGCGCCGTTTATCCCGCCACCATTGTCGGCATTCCGCCGATGGAAGACTTCTATATTGGCGGTGCGTCGGTGAAACTTTTCCTGCCCATTTTCAAGATGAATTTCCCTGAGATTGTGGACATTGCCCTGCCGGCCGAGGGCGTTTTTCATAACCTCGTTTTCGTGAGCATCAAAAAGAGCTACCCGATGCAGGCCTACAAAATCATGCACGGCCTATGGGGCATGGGACAGATGATGTTCACCAAATACATTGTGGTGGTGGATGACGACGTGGACGTGCACAACACCAGCGAGGTCCTCTTCCGTCTTTGCGCCAATACCGATCCGCAACGCGACAGCATTTTCACCAAAGGCCCCGCCGATGTGCTCGACCACGCCACCAGCGAAATCGCCATCGGCAGCAAGCTCGGCATCGACGCGACCAGGAAACTGCCCGGCGAAGGCTTCAAACGCCCCTGGCCGCCGTTGATCAAGATGGATGAGAGCGTGAAGGCGAAGGTGGAAAAGCTCCTCGGCCTTGGATAATCTAAGTCCCATGAGCGCAAAAGAACAAAGCGGTTCAACGCTGACGCGAGAGCAGATTCTCGCTGCGTTGAATGCTTTGTCCGATGAACTCGGCAAACGCGGCGTGACCGGCGAGGTCTGCCTGTTCGACGGCACAGTCATGGTGCTTGCATTCACTGCGAGACTCACGACGAAGGACGTGGACGCGCTTTTTCAACCGGCGCGAACCGTCCGCGAAATCGCCCGCCGCATTGCCGCCGAACAACACCTGCCGGCGGACTGGCTCAACGACGGCGTCAAGGGATTTCTCTCCAACCGGCACGAAACCACCCCCGGAAATCTCCCGCAGTTCTCCCATTTGCGGCTGACGATGCCCGTCCCGGAATATCTTCTCGCCATGAAATGCATGGCCGCGCGCATCGCTGGCCCGACGGACGAACCCTCGGACATCGCCGACATTACGTTTCTCATCCGCCATCTGAACCTGAATACAGCGAAGGCCGTTCTGGATTTGGTTGGCCAATACTATCCGGCCAATCGCATTCCGGTGAAAACTCAATATCTTGTCGAAGGCTTGTTTGACGAAGGCAAAATATGAGACCAAAAACGTTGGCGGAAGTCGCGCAACTCACACTCGCCGGCGATTCATTCGACCGTTGCCTCGCCAATTTTCTCGACGAGTTTTACGCTGCGCCAACTGCCAATGCATTGGCGGACGCACCCGCCTTGCTCGCGCCCGTTCTCGGTGGAATCGGACAAGTGCAGGATGCTTATCTCGCGGCAACAGCCGAGGAACTTGCCCGCGCTCAAAACTTTACCGCGCCGGCGTGGGTGGCCGCCGACACGCGCAAACTGCACCGCCCGTGGTTTGCCTCGCCTTTGGCCGCCTTGCGCGCGGTCCTGCTGTGGGAAAGTCCTGCTGCTTTTCGCGCACGAAATCTTTTTGTCAGTGAAAACGCATTGACGCGGGCCTGAACAGCAGCAGCAGCAAACTCGGCATTGACGCGACGAAGAAATTGCCCGGCGAAGGTTTCAGGCGCCCCTGGCCGGTTTTTTCGGGTTGAATGTGCGTCCGCCTTCGTCTGACTACGGCGGGACAGGCAGCAGCGATTCCGCACCACGTGAGTGCTTCAGATTTTAACCGCAACAGCCATAGTTGTTTTGGAGGAAATTCGCGTTCCCGACCCGGTTGAGGAAATTCTTTTTGCTTGCCTGTCGCCGAAATTTTTC
>JBFMDG010000308.1:0-8453 GCA_040754135.1 Verrucomicrobiota bacterium | reverse complement strand
CGAAAATCCTCGACGGTGGGCAGGCTGCTGGCCGGCGGCGGCACGGTCAAATCCGCGACGGCCGGAGGTTTATCTTGCGCCCCCAAAGCCTCGCCGAATTCAGGCAATTCTCCGAGCACTTTCCAATTCGGATCGGAATCGATGCGGACGCGCGTGGCTCGGTTCGCTCGACCTTGCGCAATCCATTGGCGCAGGACGTCGGCTTCAACCGGTCCGTATTCTTTTTGATCACCGCCGACGATGGTGTACATGGCGAGAATGGGATCGAGGGTCAGAATTTCGGAAAGCCAGGGAATTGCTGAATCATCTGCGCGAACGCTCCGGTCAGCAGGAATATGCCAAACAAAACAAAGCTGAAAAGAGAGAGCGCCAGCCCGGTCCAGGCCAGAGATTTTCCCGTGTACATCGCCGGATTCTGGCTAATCTGAACGAGTCCGATAATGGAGAAAATAATGCCAAGCGTGCCGGCGACCGGGCCGCAACAAACGAAGGCCAGAATGCCGCAGACCAACCCGGCAATGGCCATGCCATTGTTCTTCGGCTGGAGGGCGGGAGAAAAGGTTGGAGGAGGCGGAACGCCGGCAGAAATCGGCCGAGGCGGCAGGTTGGTCAAGTTCGAGGCAAACTCAGGAAATGTGCTCAAAGGCTTCCATGGCCCCTCTTCAAATCGGACAATCGTTTGACTGTTCGCCCGGCCCTCGGCAATCCACTGCCGGACTTGATCCGCTGTAACCGGTCCATATTCCTTGTTGTCCGCGCCAACGATTTTGTACATGGCCCAAAACTATGTTTCCCGCACGAAAATGAAAGCCGGAAAACAAAACAGAGCTCTTCAACCCTTCATCCCCTCAACCAACTCCTCCAATTTCCCCAGCGCTGCGCCCGAGTCCACCAACGCACCCGCCGATTCCCAGCCGTTTACCAGGGTTCGCGAGTGACCGGCGACAAACAACGCCGCCGCCGCATTCAATAGCACTGCGTCGCGTTTCGGCCCGCGTTCTTTCCCCGACAAAATCTGACGAACGATTTTGGCGTTTTCCTGACGGTCGCCTCCTGTCAGATCGCTCAAAACAGCCGGTTGCAAGGGGAATTCGCCTGGTGAAAGGGTCGCACTGGTGAATCCGTGATCCTGATAAAATTCCGCGATGGTGTTTTCTCCCAGCGTGGAAAGCTCATCCAGGAACTGCTCCGCGTTTCCAGTCGTTCCCGTCGCCGCAGTTGAATTTAGAACTCTGCCTGTCACAACCATTCCCCGGCGGACACCGAGCGTTTGTAATACGTGGGCGATCGGTTCACACAACTGCGGGCGCGGTACGCCCAGCAATTGCGCGGTGGGCCGAACCGGATTGAGCAGCGGACCGAGAAAATTGAAAATGGTGCGTTGCCCGCGTTCGGCACAAAGCTTTCGCGCCGGCGCGATGTGTTTGAAGGCTGGGTGATATCTCGGCGCAAAGAAAAAAGCGAAGCGGTGCTCGCGCAATGCCGCGGCCGCCTCGTCCGCCGACAAATCCGTGCGGATGCCGAGCGCTTCCAGGACATCAGCGCTGCCGGATTGCGAGGTGATGGCGCGATTGCCATGCTTGGCAACCGTCACACCGGCAGCGGCGGCAATGATGGCGACGGTTGTCGAAATGTTGAAAGTATTCAGGCGATCGCCGCCGGTGCCGCAGACATCGAGGATTTCGCGCTGGCGGGTTTCAGGATCGAGTTGGGGCTGGATCGAGCGGTCGCGCAACTCGCGAGCGAACGCCGCAATTTCATCGATGGTTTCTCCTTTTAAAGCGAGCGCGGAAAGAAACTCGGCTTTGCTCTCCGCAGGGATCTGTTCGTTGACGAGTTGCTCGACGGCAGCGGTGACCTGCTCGTGAGTGAGGGGCAGATTGCGTTTGAGTTGCTCGATCAGTTGGTTCAACACAGGTTCAGAATAAATGCAAAGTGCAAAGTGAAAAGGGGAAAGAGCAGAGTGGCAGAGTGCAGAGCGCAGAGTGCAGAGCGCAGAGGGCAGAGGGCAGAGGACAGAGGACGAAGGGCAGAGGGGAGAGGGGGAAACAACAAACGGGATTTTATCTGAGGGGCTGATCAGTTAGATATGGATGTGATGCAAAACTTTTATGCCCGCTGAATTGGTCAGTACCCACACACCCGATTTGTTCGCAGCGGCGGTCGAGCGCGCTGCGCGATGTCTGCGCGCGGGGCAGCTTGTCGCTCTGCCCACAGAAACGGTTTATGGGCTCGCCGCCAACGCCTTCGACGCGGCCGCTGTCCGGCAAATCTTCCAAGTGAAAGGGCGTCCCGCTCACAATCCGCTCATTGTGCATGTTGCCAATCTTGAAATGGTCTTCGAATGTGTGCACGCCTGGCCGGCAGCCGCGCAAAAGCTCGCGGCTTCATTTTGGCCGGGACCATTGACGATGGTGCTGCCAAAGTCGGAACGGATTCCGGCCGCCGTGACCGCGGGTGGATCCACTGTTGGCGTGCGTTGGCCAAGTCACCCCTTCATGCAGGCGGTGTTGCGCTGTTGTGGGTTTCCGCTGGCCGCGCCAAGCGCGAATCGTTCGACCGGGATATCTCCGACAACCGCCGAGCATGTGCGCAAAAGTCTGGGCGACCTGATCCCGTTGATCGTTGACGGTGGGGCTTGCCAGGTCGGGATCGAATCGACGGTGATCGATCTGACCGAAGATCCGCCCGCGGTGCTGCGCCCGGGAATGATTCACAGCGAATCGTTGCTGGCTGCTCTTGGAACCGAGGAAGGGTTGCGCACGTCGGAATCTTTAGGCGATTTGAGCCGGGAGAATTTGCTCCGTAGTCCTGGCCTTTTGAAAAAGCATTACGCACCACGAGCGCGATTGATTGTGCTGACCTGGAATGACGAGGAAACGTTGCGGCGATTAATGAACGAAAAGGGGATTTCGATCCAGCACACGCACGTGATTGCGCACAGCCGCATTCCTGGCGCGACCGGATTTGCGGGTGTGAGTCTGATTCCGCATGATGCGGAAGCGTACGGGCGCGCGCTTTACGCGGAGTTGCATCGTGCCGATGAAACCGGCGTGGAAACAATCGTGGTGGAAGCGGTGCCAGATTCCGCACCTTGGGAACCGATTCGCGATCGGCTGCGCAGGGCCTCGGCGGAATAGCCATTGCGTTCATTTCAATTACCGCCTCGTCATGCCATTATGCTGTGACCGCGGCATGGACATTTTTCGGCGCGGAATTTATTCTCGGCTGCATCTGAATGAAACCTGGAGATTCCACGGCCCCGCGCATTCTTCTAGCGGATGACCAGCCCGATGTTTTGGAAGCGTTGCGACTCTTGTTGAAGAGCGAGAATTACCGCATTGAATCGGCTTCGTCTCCGGCGCGCGTGATGGCTCTGCTCGAACAGCGCGAATTTGATGTGGTGATGATAGATTTGAATTACGCACGGGACACGACCTCGGGGCAGGAAGGACTCGATCTATTGACGCGCATTCAGGCGCTCGACCATTCCTTGCCCGTGGTGGTGATGACTGCTTGGGGCAGCGTGGAATTGGCGGTGGAAGCGATGCGGCGCGGTGCGCGGGATTTCGTGCAAAAACCCTGGGACAACGCGCGGCTGCTGGCCATCGTCAAAAATCAGGTGGAACTCGGACGCGCTTTGCGCCAACGCCAGAAACTCGAAGCAGAAAACGAATTGTTGCGCGGCGATGCCGGACCGAAAATCATTGCCGAATCATCCGCCATGCAGCCGATTCTGGAGATGATTTCCCGCATTGGACCATCGGAGGCCAACGTCCTGATTCTCGGCGAGAATGGCACGGGCAAAGGATTGATTGCGCGGGCCATTCATGCCGTTTCCACGCGGGCCGCCAAAGCGCTGGTCACGGTGAACATGGGCGGCTTGCCCGAGGGCGTTTTTGAAAGCGAACTGTTCGGGCATGTTAAAGGCGCTTTTACTGACGCCAAGGCGGATCGCGTCGGACGTTTCGAACTGGCCGATGGCGGCACGTTATTTCTCGATGAAATCGCGAACATTTTGCCCAACCAACAAACGCGGCTGTTGCGTGTGCTGGAAACCGGCGAATTCGAACGCGTCGGTTCTTCGAAAACACGTCGCGCCAACGTGCGGCTCATTTCCGCCACAAACGCCGATTTGAATGCCGAAGTGAGCGCCGGCAAATTCCGGCAGGATCTCCTTTTTCGATTGAACACGGTTGAGATTCATTTGCCTCCGCTGCGGGAACGCCGCGAAGACATCGCGACTTTAGCCGGTCATTTCCTGGCGCAACACACTCGGCGCTATCGCAAGAACATCACCGGTTTCGATCCCGCCGCCCTGCAAATGCTTCAGGAACATCCCTGGCCGGGAAATGTGCGGGAGCTCGACCATGCGATCGAGCGGGCGGTGTTGATGGCGTCGAACGCCGTGATTCGGCCCGGCGATCTTGGATTGCGAGCCGCCCGCGATGCCGCCCCGCGGATCGAGGAGATGAGCCTGGAAGACGTCGAGAAACATTTAATCAAATCGACCTTGTCCCGTTTCGGCGGTAACGCAAACAAAGCGGCCGAAACATTGGGCTTGAGCCGAAGCGCGTTTTATCGCCGCCTGCAACGGTATGGGCTCTGAATCGATTCCATGGCAGGCAGCTTCGCGTGGCCCGGGGCCAGCCGGGGTCGATCAAAGCCCTTTGGCGAAAGCCGCTGGCACAACCAGGCCGCGACCCCGCGAGCCCTGGATGAGCTTCGATCGGCGCATTCAATTGCTCACCCTGCTGGCGGGTTTGCCTGCGATTGCCATTGCGCTCGGCTTGATTTGGCTGGGCGATTTCACAGCCAAAGCGCAATGGACGCTCACTGTTTTCATGGTTTTGTTTTGGCTGGGAGCATCCTGGGTCGTCCGCGAGCGGGTCGCCCATCCATTGCAAACAATTTCCAATTTGCTCTCCGGTTTGCGCGAGGGGGATTTCTCGACACGCGCCCGGGGAGCGCGCCATTACGATCCTTTGGGAGAATTGCTGGTCGAGGTCAATACCCTTGGGCAGACGCTTCAGGAACAACGGCTCGGAGCATTGGAAGCGACCGCCTTGCTGCGCACCGTGATCGCCGAAATTGATGTGGCGATTTTTACATTCGATCAACATCGACAATTGCGCCTGATCAATCGCGCCGGGGAACGGCTTTTGGGACAGCCCTGTGAACGGCTGTTGGGGCGGACCGCGGATGAAATCGGGCTGGGAGAATGTCTCCAGGCCGAACTTCCCTCCACCATTCAGAGCCAGTTTCCGGGCAGGTCCGGCCGATGGGTTGTGCGCCGCAGCAGTTTTCGCGAACAAGGAGTGCCGCATCAACTGCTTGTGTTATCTGATTTGAGCCGGGAATTGCGCGAGGAGGAACGGCAAGCGTGGCAGCGCCTCGTGCGGGTGCTCGGACACGAACTGAACAATTCGCTCGCGCCGATCAAATCGATTGCCGGCAGCCTCGAAAATCTTTTGCGCCAGGATGCGGCCTCGCCCGAGTGGAAGGAGGACATGCACCGCGGATTGAGTGTGATCGCGGCGCGTGCCGAATCGTTGAATCGATTTATGCAGGCTTACGCGTTGCTGGCGCGGTTGCCGCCTCCCAAATTGCAGCCCGTTCAACTCGCGCCCATGATTGAACGTGTTGCCGGCCTGGAAACAAGAGTTCCCTTCCAAGTTAAAGCCGGTCCGCCTATGGTGGTAAAGGCTGACAGCGACCAGCTTGAACAGCTTTTGATCAACCTCGTGCGGAATGCCGCCGATGCGGCTTTGGAAACGCAAGGGGCTGTCATGGTCAGTTGGAGCAAAGCCGGGGCGCAAGCTGAGGTTGTGATCGAGGATGAAGGGCCGGGTTTGTCGAACACAGCCAACTTGTTCGTGCCATTTTTTACAACCAAACCGAAAGGAACGGGGATTGGTTTAGTCCTCAGCCGGCAAATTGCCGAAGCTCACGGCGGTTCCGTCACGCTGATGAACCGCAAGGATGGCCGGGGCTGCCTGGCCCGGTTGCGATTGCCGGCAAGTTGAGGACGAACTTCAGGAAAATTCAATTTGCCTGTCGGATTTGTTCGATTGCCAGCGGGCATTGACATGGGTGACATGGGGGTGGGTCGTTGCGTTTGGGAAGGCTGTCGTTAGAATACCGCGTGCAAATGATCGATCCACCCGATCTGTTCCATTTACGTGCCGCGGAAGGCTGGCTCGAACTGGGTAATGGCGCCGAAGCCAAAACGGAGCTGGCCTATATTTCCGCAAACCTGCTCAACCACCCGGATGTGCTCCAGGTGCGATGGGAAATTCATGCGAACGATCAGGATTGGACCGCGGCGTTGGAAGTGGCGCGCGCACTCGTGCAGAGCCATCCCGAACGCTTTATCGGATGGGTGCATCAGGCGTATGCATTGCGGCGTGTTCCCGGTGGCGGACTCGATGCCGCGCGCGAAGCACTCCTGCCGGCTCTGGATGGATTCCCGAACGAGCCGATTATCCCGTATAATCTGGCCTGTTACGCATGCCAGCTCGGGATGATGGATGAGGCTCGCCAGTTGTTGCGGGAAGCGGTGCAGCGCGGCGATCACCAGCAAATGAAAGCGATGGCATTGCGGGACGAGGATTTAAAGCCGCTCTGGGAAGAGATCCGTTCCCTTTAGCTGCCAGCGGTGCAGTCGCGCCAGTTCCGGTTTTCTGAATTCCTCTCGACGCGAGGTCACAAATTTGAAACAAGCCATCCATGTTCATTCCCTTTCCCACGGACATTGCCGCTGCGGGAGTAAAGCACCTGAAACGCGCCGATCCGGTCCTGCGGCGGCTGATCGAGCGGGTCGGTCCATTTCAGTTGCAATTGATGCGGGATCCTTTTCGCCTGCTGGTGCGGTCGATCCTCTCGCAGCAAATTTCAGCCAAAGCTGCCGAGGCGATTTACGGGCGGGTCGAAAAACGGCTCGCTCCGAAACGGATTTCGGCGGCGGCGCTGGCCGCACTCGCTCCCGGTGAATTGCGCGCGTGCGGTGTCTCGCCGCAAAAGGCCGCGTATCTGCGGGATCTTTCCGACAAAGTGCTCAAGGGCAGAGTTCGGTTGAAAGGCCTCGCCAGGTTTTCGGATGAACAAATCATCGAAGAACTGACGCAGGTGAAAGGCATTGGCGTCTGGACGGCGCACATGTTCCTGATCTTTTGCCTTGGACGTCCGGATGTTTTTCCTCATGACGATTTGGGGATCCGCTCCGCCTTGCGAACTTTGTATGACCTGAAAGAATTGCCGGATAAAAAAGCCGGTTTGGCCATTGCGTCGGCGTGGAGACCCTACGCGACGCTCGGCTGCTGGTACTGCTGGCGCAGTCTTGAAAATGGACCGGCCTGATCTCGGTCACGCAAATCGAACCCTGTTTCAGGAAATCCCCCGACCAGCATTTCAGGTTTCCCCCTGATGGACATTTTTTCAAGATACGATTTAATTACAGTCCCGAAGCGCGAGTTCGAACGCGCTTTATTGGGGAATAAAAGGCGACTCTAGAGTGGGGGGTCGCCTTTTTCCTTTTTAGTCGCTAACTCGAACTCATCGATTCTTCCTTAGTCCCGCCCGAAGTCTGGTCCGAGTGCAGAGGGAAGAAAGGTTACTCGGCCTTTTCTTCTTCGATGGGCTCCTCTTTGGAAGAGACGCCGTATTCGTGAAGTTTGTTGCGCAAGGTGCGGATGCTGATCCCAAGCTTTCGGGCGGCATGGGTGCGGTTTCCTTTACAGCGATCCAAGGCGAGAAGAATCTGGCGCTTCTCCAGTTCAGCCAAAGGCAGCACCTCGTCCGTCGTTTCTGCCGGCGTCGCTGGACTTCCCACGGGATTTGTCACAGGCGCAGAGACAGGGGTGGGGCTGCCCGAGCGCGCGAACCCCAGATGTTCCACCTGGAGATCTTCGGCATCTCCGCAAAGGATGACCGCGCGTTCGATGACATTTTGCAATTCGCGCACGTTTCCGGGCCAATCGTGGGCTTGAAGCGCACCCACGCAGCTGGGCGAAATGCCGGTCACGTGCACTCCGTGCTTGCGCGCGAATCGTTTCATGAACTGTTCCGCCAAAAAGTTGATGTCTTCCCGCCGTTCGCGCAGAGGCGGCACGAGGATTGGAACGACGTTCAATCGAAAGAACAAGTCCTGCCGGAATTCTTTCCGCTCGATGCTCTGTTCGAGGTGCCGGTTGGTTGTGGCCAGGACACGCACATCCACTTTGATGGTGCGCGTGCCGCCGACGCGTTCGAGTTCGCGCTCTTGCAGGACGCGGAGCAACTTGGCTTGAACCTGGGGAGAAATCTCGCTGACTTCGTCGAGGAGGATTGTGCCGCCATGGGCCAGTTCAAAGCGGCCTTCGCGTTTGTTTACCGCGCCGGTGAAAGCGCCTTTCTCATGGCCGAAAAATTCGCTTTCGATGAGGTTTTCGGGAATGGCGGCGCAATTCACTTTA
>JBFMDG010000307.1:0-8479 GCA_040754135.1 Verrucomicrobiota bacterium | reverse complement strand
CAAAGCCAGGACAGAGTAATTCAATTGCGGCAACTGCGGCGCGGCCTCGCTGCTCAACGCGTTCCAGAAGGACCGGGCATTATCCGGAGGATCCCCATCGCCAAAGGTGCTGGTCAACAAAAGCAAATCACGCTCGGCAGCCAACTGCTGAAATGAATACGCGCCCAAATCATGAACGATCGCGGCAAACCCGCGCTTGCCCGCCTCTTTCGCCAAACGCTTGGCGAGCTGTTCCGCCGTCCCGGTTTGTGATCCGAACAAAATGGTCAACGGACGCAATCGCTCAGGTTCGGTCATCGGCACGGGCGCCCCGGCGGGTTGCGTTGTGCGAGAAAACAAGCCGGCGAGAAAGCCGTTCAGGTAAGCACGTTGCTCAGCCGTAAAAGGCGCGTTCTCTGGCAGATAGGGAATCGAATCGATCATGATGAAAACATTTCCTGCAGCTCCTTCACGGAATGCCTCCGGGAGAAATTGGCAAAGCTTTCACCCGCTTTCCGGCGATCGAGATAAACCTGTAGCACCCGCTCGATCAACGCCGGCACCTCACCAAACGAGATCCCGCTGAACACCTCCTTGGCAATGCCCGCATCGGCGCCGGTGCCGCCTCCAAACACAATGTGGTAGCCCTCGACCGATGCGCCGCCGATGTTCACCTTTACGCCCTGCAAACCGATATCACCGATGTAATGCTGGGCGCAGGAGTGCGGGCATCCGGTGAAATGAATGTTCACCGGTTGATCGAGAGGAACGTGTTTGTTCAATTGCGCCGCCAACGCGAGCGCGTGTCCCTTCGTATCGGTCGCCGCGTATTTGCACCCTTTATTCCCGGTGCACGCAATCAATCCACCCGCGCCATGGGTCGCTTCAAAATGCAAACCGATCCGTGGCAGCGCGCGCTTGACCGTCTCGACAAAGCCATCGGCGACATCCGGAATGAGCAGGTTTTGCCAGGGCGTCAGGCGCAATTGACCTGAACCATAATGCTGTGCCAGATCCGCGAGCCGCCGCATCTGTTTGGTTGTCAGAATCCCGACTGGCACCAGCACACCGACATAATTTTTTCCTCGTTGTTTCTGGCGGTACACACCGAGATGCCCATGTTTCAGCGCCGGCGGCCGTTTGCCGCATTTTTCAATAGGCAGCCGCACGAGTGGAAAGCCCAATTTCTTCTGCGTTTCCTCGACAAAGCGATCGATGCCCCACTCATCTATGAGATACTTCAAACGGGCTTTCTTGCGATCGGAACGGTTTCCGTTTTCGAGGAAGACGCGCAACATGGCCACCGCCACAGCGACGCTGTCAGCTGGTTTGACCAAAAGGCCCGAGTCGATCGCGAGCTGTTTATGTCCGGAAATTCCGGCGAGCTCGACGCGAAAATAAGTTCCTGGTTCGAGAGAAAGGGTCTTTTGATCCGGAATCGAAGCCCCATCCGCCGCAACGCCGAGGCGCACCGCCATGAAACCGATGTCATTGCTGTCGGCCACCGTATCGACGCTGCCGCCGCCTTCGAAAGCAATGTTGAATTTGCGAGGGAGGTTGTAGAGGTCGCGATGATTGAGAATGTAATGGTGAAGTGCGTGGGCGAATGGACGCGTGTCGATGAATTCCTGAGGATCAAATCCGGCGGTGGGTGAAGCCGTGATATTGCGCACGTTGTCCACCCCGGAGCCTTTCGACGTCAGGCCGAGACTCTGCAGCCGCGTCAGTACGTTCACCAGGTTTTTGGGAACGATCTGACGAATCTGAATGTTCGAGCGCGTGGTGATGGCTGCTTTGCCATCGCCAAATTCATCGGCAATGCCCGCCAGACCGGAGAGCTGATTCGCGGTCAACTCGCCCGCGGGAATGCGGCAGCGCAACATGAAACTGTTCTGCGCCGGCGCCACGTAAAACATCCCGAAATAACGGAATCGAAACGTGTTCTCGTCATCCGGAAACTTCTCCGCATCAGCGTGCGCCAGCAATCGATCCCAACTGTCGAGCGGATGTTCTTCGTACTTCCAACGCTCCTGCTTGGTCGCGTCACTCAGCGGTGTCCCGAATATCATTGGCTCGATCGATGTGGCATCCAATGACCCTGGTGCCGGTGCAGCGTCGCTGGATTGAGCGGGTGGCGCATGAAGTTGGCGCTGGGCGAGCGCCGCGAAAAATCCCTGCAAATATTCCTTCTGGACCGCGCTGAATTTTTGGTCGGCGTTCTCCAGCGGAGCAAGCGTGGGAGGAAGACTCGTGCTCATGATCAGTCCATTTTTCGCAGGCGTTCGACCCGCACCGCGCAAAATTTGTAACTGGGCTGGCGGGAATGCGGATCGACCACGTTCAAAGTCAATCGGTTGGTCTTGGCATCATGCATCGGCAAAAACAGTTGTCCGCGCTGCACGGTGGAAGTGACAAGCGCTTTGGCTTCGATGGCCCCGCGTCTCGAAATGACCCGCACCGGCATTTGACTGCGCACCCCAAGCCGCCGCGCGTCATCGGGATGTATTTCGAGATAAAGTTCGGAAGGAGCGAGTCGCCTCAGGATTTCAGATTTGTTAGTGCGTGTGAGGGTGTGCCATTGCGCACTGGATCCGCGGCCCGTGAGCAGGACAAACGGGAATTGCGCATCGGGCATTTCCGGCGCTGAACGCGGTGGGTCAAACAAAAATCGCGCTTTACCATCCGGATGAAAGAATTGGCCCGTTTCATAAAGACGCCGTTCTTTCCAGCGATCTGGAATGGCGAGCGGAATCGCTTCGGCGCCGCCGACTTCAAGGGTGCAAACTTTTTTGTCCCAAGTTGTGAATGGCCATTGCACACCGCCCGAGGCATCGAGCATGCGGTAATCATCAATGCCGCTGAAATCGCAGGGCCTGCCGGCGCTGAGGCGTTTGAGAATCTGGAAAACGGCTTGAGGGGATGTCCACTCGCGGAAGAGAGGGTCGCAACCCCAATAATGCGCGATGAGCCGGAAGATATGGAAATCGGCCAGAGCCTGGCCAGGGGCGTGGACGATCTTTTTGACGAGACCGAGGCGGCGTTCGCTGTTGATGAAAGTGCCTTCTTTTTCCCCCCACCCGGCCGCAGGCAAAATCAAATGAGCGCGTTGCGCTGTTTCGGTGGTGGAGTAGAGATCCTGCACGACCAGGAATTCAAGTTTGCCGAGTGCGTCATTCAATCGATTCTGTTGCACCCACGAATGGGAAGTGTTGGTTCCGATGATCCAGAGCCCTTTGATTTGGCCATTGGCCACCCGTTCGACAATCTGATCGTAAGCGAGCGAGTTTTTCTCCGGGATATTTTCCAAGGGAATACCAAGCAGTGTTGCCACCTCAGAGCGATGAGCTGGCTTCAGAAAATCACGCCCGCCGAGTAGCCCCGTGGCATTGGCAAACAGACGCGATCCCATGGCATTGCATTGGCCGGTGATACTGTTGGCGCCGGTGCCGGGGCGGCCGATGTTTCCGGTCAGCAACGCCAGATTGATGACCGCTTGGGCAGTGCGCGTGCTCTCGTGGCCCTGATTGACACCCATGGTCCACCAGAAGCTCACCGCTTTCCCTCGAACAATGGTCTCGACGAATTGATCGAATTCCGCGGCCGACAATCCCGTGGCGGCGCAAACCAGGCCGGGTGAGAATTGCTGAACGAACCCTGCGAACTCGGAAAAGCCGGTCGTGTGCGCCTCCACAAATTCCCGATTCACTGCGCCACGTTCGATCAAAGCGCGAGCGGTTCCGTAAAGCAGCACGAGATCGGATTTGGGTTGAATGGCCAGATGTTGCGTGCTGGCCAAAGCCGTTTCCGTCTTGCGCGGATCGATCACAATAATGGCGGGCCGGTTGCGGTTGCGGAGGACGCGTTGCCACAGAATGGGATGAGCGATGCAGAGGTTGGAACCAATGAACACCAACACGTCGGATTGCTCGAAGTCCGCGTAGCTGTAACCGGGCGCATCGAAACCGAAGCTCTGCTTGTAGGCCACGTGGCTTGTGGCCATGCATTGGCGCGTGTTCGAATCGCAGTGCAGCCCGCCCATTCCGAATTTGAAGAGCGCCCCAAGAAACGCCATTTCCTCAGTGCAAATCTGGCCCGTGCTTAAAAACGCAATCGACTCGGGCCCATGCTGATCGAGCAAGGCTTTGAATTTCAGCGTGAACACCTGCAAGGCTTCATCCCAATCCACCGCTTCCAATGGCGCGGTGAGGCATTTCCTTAGCAAGGGCGTGGTCGCACGATCCGGCGCGCTCAAAGGCGTGAGCGCTTCCCAGCCTTTCGGACAAGCCATCCCGAGATTCACCGGATAATTCGATGCCGCGGAAAGATTAATCGCCTGTCCATTGCGCAGGTGCGCCGCCAATCCGCAACCGGTCGAACAAAAACCGCAGACAATGTTGGTCGTCGCGTCCGGCTTCAACCGCATCGGCACACGCCCGATTCCGAAATCCGTTGGATGCAATACCAAATCTGCGGTCAACGGTCCGGTTGCCTCGCGCAGAATGGAAGTGGGGCGCGCCTCGCTGGATGACGGCGCTGTGCCGGAAACCGTCATGTCAATCGCATTGGAAACTGGCGCGCTCATGAAGGATGGATCCCCGGCATTCGCGGCGGGATTACCGCACGGAAAAATAGAAATCGTTCCAAGATTTCGCCCAACACACAAAAGAACAGACCGGATGCCGCGAGAACAAATTGATCCTCGGAACGGATCATGCCGAACAACGGCAGCACCATGCCCCCAAGCAGCGCGAGCGCGACACGCCATCGAGTCACCAAGCCAAGGCGGTGGCGGAGGTTCAGTGCCGTTTGCGTGAGGGACCAGGCATCAAATTCCTTGGTTCGCGGCCACGATTGCTCGGTCAGATTCATGTTCGCGTCGCGCAGCACGCCATTTTCAACGCCAAGTTTCAGCAACGTCGAGACGGCCAAACCCAGCGCCCACATTGGCGGAGCCGCGGCGAACAACGCAGCGAATGTAAGTGCGACGGCAAATCCGAGATGAGCGACGCTTGCAAAGAATCGTTCCATGCTGCGCCGCCAAAAAATCCGTTGGGTCGCTTGATAAACTCTCGCGGAACAAAGAACACCAACCGCCCCCATCGCCGCTCCGAAATAGGGGAACAAACTGGTGCGCGATGATTCCTGAGCCCAATGCCACATCGTTCCCGCCAACAAGGGCGCGAGGCACAGAAACGCGATGATCTCCCGGCTCAACCAAGATTTTCGCAAAACCAAAAACGCGCGCCACGCTTTCAGCGGTTGACCGAGATGGAACACACTCGCGCCCATGCCGAGAACGAACGCGACGATCGCAAAAATCCCAACACTCATTTGCGCGCTTGCGGGAAGCATGAGTCCGGCAAAGAGCGCACCGACGGCGGCTTGCGTCGCTACGAGCATGAAAACGAGTGGCCAATGCGCGGGCTCGAGCCGTCGCGTGTTGCCTGCTTCCGGGACCAGTGCCTCAGGCAATGGTTGACTGGAAACATAACGAGTCGTGGGGAGCGTGATGGCCGGATCCGGCGCCGCAGCGAGGAATTCCCTCACCCTGCCAGCGTCCGCTTCGTTTACTCGGCAGCGTTCCACAGCGGCTTGCTCGACAATGCTGATGCGAATGGCTTCGTTGGGACACGCCTGCACGCAGGCCGGATCTTCGCCATGCGTCAAGCGTTGGTGGCACAAGTCACATTTGCGGACGATGCCGCGCGCCGCGGAATATTTCGGCACGTCGTAGGGACACATCATCACGCAATATTGGCAGCCGATGCATTGGTCATCGAGATGCCGCACGATGCCGGTGACGAGATCTTTTTCGTAAGCGAGGACCGGACAACCATTCAGGCAAGCCGGATCCACACAATGATGGCAGGCGGTGGTTACGACTTGCCGGACTGGCTTGCGCCAATCATCGCTCACGAGCACTCCCACTTCACGCCAGGCCTCGCCGTCATCCAAACCGTTCAAAGCATGGCATGCCGTGACGCATGCTTTGCAACCGGTGCACTGATCCAGATTCACCTCGAACGCAAATTGTTCGCCCGCCGACGGCATCGTCAGTGGAATCAAGCTACGGTAGGAACGCGATGAGCCTTTCGACTGCTCGTGAAACTGCGCGAATTGTTCGACAGCGGTCAATTCACGCTGGCGCGCGAGGAGTTCGTCGATGAGCGTTCGTCCGCTGGCAAACGAGCGATCCGGCTGTTTCGCATTCATCGCGGCCTCAGAAAAATCGGTTGGACAAATCAAGCGCACCGCAATCGCATCAAGCAGGTTCCGGATTGCTGAGCGCGTCGCCCGGATTGGCGGCCGATTTCACGCGGCCATGCTTGGCAATCCAAACGCCAATCCAATCGCCCTGCACCGCGCCCAGCACAGCCAACGCAATCACAGCGACGCCCGAAAAAATGGCAAAGCCGCTCGCGTAAGTGCCGGTCAGCTCCTTCATGTAACCAACCAGTGTCGGAAGAAAAAAACCGCCCAACCCGCCGGCCGCGCCGAGAAATCCTGTCGCCAACCCGACATGTTTTCCGAATCGTTGCGGCACCAATTGAAAAACGGAACCATTGCCCAATCCCAAGCAGGCCATCAGCAACACCAGAATGGTAATCGTGACCGCTAATCCCGGCAGTTGCGCCACTCCCAGCACCAGCAAGGCGACCGCGCCAAACAACACCGAAAGCATTCGCACTCCACCGACGCGATCGGCCAGCCAGCCGCCCACCGGCCGCAAAAAACTTCCCGCCAATAAGCAAATCGAGCTGAGATCGCCCGCGCGCACTTTCGAGACGCCATATTGATCGTGGAGATAAACCGACAGAAAACTGGCCAGGCCGACAAATCCGCCAAAGGTCACTCCATAAAAAAGTCCGAAGAGATACGTGTCCCGCTGGCGAAGCAGCATGAGCAGCCCGTCCTCCGATTTCTGTGCCGGGCGCGGCGCCTCTTTCGAGAAGAGCACAAACACCAAAACCGCCAGCGCGAGGGGAATGGTGGCAATGCCAAAGACAGCAGGCCACCCGAACTGCTCGGCCAGGCGCGGCGCAAAAAACGTGGCCAGCAACGTCCCCGAATTTCCCGCGCCGGCAATGCCCATCGCCAGCCCTTGAAAATGCGGCGGATACCATCGGCTGGCCATCGGCAGTGCCACGGCGAAACTCGCTCCGGCCACTCCCAGCAACAGACCGATCAAATAAATCTTGTTCAATGAATCGGCCCACAACCATCCGACAAGCAACGGGAGGAAGGTGAGCGCCATTCCAATGCAACCGGTTTTCTTTGGCCCGATCGTGTCGGCTAAAAATCCGAACACCAGCCGCAGCAACGATCCGCTCAATAGTGGCAGCGCCGTCATGAACCCTTTCTGGCCGGGACTGAGTTGAAATTCGCCCGCGATGTAATTGCCGAGCGCTCCCAGAAGCACCCAGACCATCATGCTGACGTCGAAATACAAAAACGCCGAGACCAGCGTAGGCCAATGACCGGCGCGCAGAAACGAACAACTTTGATTCATCGACCGGCCCTCAAGCCCGTCGAATGCCAGAACTCACCTCCGCCCAATGCTCAGCCGCATGAAATTTTTACAGTCAAGCGTTGAAAAATTTTTGAGCCACGCGTTTGCGCTTCATCCTGGGCGGTTCGGAAGCACGCGAGCGCGGGCGAATATCAAGGCATGCGCTAACTGGGGTTCAATCAATCCCGATCGACGAAAGAGCGCGGTGATCTGAAAGCCGCCGCGCCTGCATGGTGAATTTTGATCACGCTGGACAAGTTACTGACCAGTCATGGGATTGATCGCAATCACTTGTGGCCTTTGCCCTCGACCACAATTTCGAATAGCAAATCGGTTTTTTCACCGCCGGCTTTGGCCGGAATTTTTACACGGACACTTTTGTGTTCAGGGGCAGGCTCATTGATTTTCGGCAGTTCACCTTCTGCATCGACGGCTGGCACAAGGCTGATCACGCGCGGATGTTCATTCGGCGTTTCCTTGGCGCTGGCTTTGACCATCGGTTTGTAATCCTTGATGCCATCCGGCGTGGGATCGAGCTTCGCTGGAATGAGCACGGCGAAATAGGGATGCTCGGCGGTGCCCAGATGATTTCCATCTTGCGGCTGAAGGCCAAAACGCATGGTGTAGGCCCCGGGCACAATTTCGTCGTCGCGATAATCGCGCCGCGCTTTAGGCACGGACACCACGCCGAGCAGGGCCGCCTGTTTCAGAGTATCCAGGGCTTGTCCGCTCGAATCGGGCTTCCAACTCAAGGCCGCTTCCTGAACCAGCCAAAAAACGAAGCGGACTTCACTGCCCTCCAAAACTTGAATGGCTTTGCCCTGAACTAATTTTCGGATCGGCTCGGCGATTTCTGGCGGCGGTTCCTGAGGGACTACTTTGACGGTCAACTCAGCCGCGCTGATTTCAAGTGCGAGGGCAACTGCAAAAGTCAATTGCGACATCCGAAGAAATCTTCTGAGAGCGAAAATGAAATGGCGACACATAAAA
>JBFMDG010000306.1:0-8485 GCA_040754135.1 Verrucomicrobiota bacterium | reverse complement strand
CAACCCACTTTTATTTTTTGTAACAATCCCAACGCTCACGTAGCATCCCCCCATGCCCCAATTCAAAGCTGTCCTGTTAAAACATGGTTATCCCACCATTGAGCCCGAGCGCCGCATCATCTCCGAAGGTGGCGGCGAATTGATCGATGCCGAGAATCTTTCCGACGAGGAAGCGCTTCGCTTGTGCGAGGATGCGGATGCGGTGCTCGTCCGTTGGCTCAAGATCACGCCCGAGATTATCCAGCGTCTTCGCCGGTGCAAAATCATCGTCCGCTATGGCATCGGCACCGACAACGTGGACGTCAAAGCGGCCACCGAAGCGGGGATCATCGTCGGCCATGTGCCGACCTATTGTCTCGATGACGTCTCCACGCACGCGATCGCGTTATTGACCGCTTGTGTGCGCAGCCTTGTGCGGACGCATGTGAAGATGCATCGCGGTGGTTGGGATCCGAATCCGGTCGATAAGATCTGGCGAACGGCTGGCCGCACGCTTGGTTTGGTTGGATTGGGCAACATCGGCCAGGCGACCGCGCGCAAAATGAACGGCTGGGGCATGCGCCTGCTCGCCACCGATCCCTTTGTCGATCCGTGCCGGGCGGAGGCTTTGGGTGTGTCGCTCGTCGATTTCGAAACGCTTTGCCGCGAGTCCGATTACATTTCCCTCCACGTGCCGCTTCTGCCCGAAACCCGGCACTTGATCAACAACCGTTCGCTCGCATTGATGAAACCCGGAGTTATTCTCGTGAACACCGCGCGCGGTCCGGTCATCGACACGCGGGCCCTGCTCAAGGCGCTCAATCAAGGGCGCGTCGCCGCCGCGGGGTTGGATGTGTTTGAAGAAGAACCGCCCCCGCCTTACTCGCGGTTGCGCAAACATCCGCGGATCATTCTCACCGATCATATTGCCTGGTATTCCGAAGAATCCCAAAACGAACTCAAGATGACGGTCGCCGAGGAGACGGTCCGCGTTTGCACCGGTGGATTGCCGCGCTCATTGATGAACCCCGAGGTGCTGAAAAGACTCGGCCGTTGGGACGAATGGACCCCGCCGGACAACGTGCGCTGGCAACTGAAAAGGCTCGAAGCACTCAGCCAGAAATAAGTTTCGTTGCTCATCGGTCCAATCCCAAATCATTCACGAAATGGGCGTCCTCCCGGTATTGCCCCTCTCGAAGCATAAGCTGATCAATGACCAACTCACGGACCAAAGCGGCGACCTGATCGCGCGTCCAGGCAATCGCATCCGAAGTCACCGCAAAAGGAACCAGTGCTTGCAGAGTCGAGTATCGAGCAGGGATGCATGAACGAAATCGATGCGTGAGCCGGGCGGCAAAAGAGGCAACCAGCCCAGTAATGATGGCGGCGAGAATCCATTGAGAGACGGCAATGACTGCTCCGAACGTGACAAGCGCCAAGCACCACAACCCCGCGGTGAGCCATCGGGGGCGAGCAAGGTCAGGCCAGCTTCGCGCCCCAACAGTGGCTTTCAGATTATTCCACACTTCTCGTTCTGATCTTCCGGCGGTGAACGATCGAATATCCAGCTCGAGCTCGACCTCTTGCCGTGGGACGCCCAAAGTCTGTGCCAATGCTTTTCGAAGAAGGTAAAAGCCACGCTGCGAAACACACACCCGCTCATCGCTCGTCCTCAGCTTGCCAAAAACAAGATCGATCACGGCTGCCGGACAGGCGCATGCCTCAGCCTCTGCATCGGTGATCGTAATGCCGAAGCCTTCTTCGATCGCCATGATCAACTCAACGCCGTCGAGTCCCATAAACAGCGCAGCAGTGAGTCATTTGGAGTTGGCGGCATTCATTTCCCATTCAGACAGGCTCAAAAATAGCCGAGCTTCCACTGGAGAAAATGCCAAACGAGTCGTTTTAAAGTCAATGGCTCACGCGTACTCCAAACCGCGGCGTTGCGCCCCAGTTTTCGCGGAGATGTAAAACGGATCAGTTTGATTGGGCGGTTCGCGAGACGGAGATGAAAGTGGGGCAGTTTGAGCGTCGGCTTCCTTCGGATTATCGACGCGGGAGACGCAAGGCCTGCCCTTGTTACGGTTCTCACACAATTTTTACAATTGTTTCACGGCGAGTTGACATGTCTTGGTCGAAAATCGGGAGACTGTTTTCATGAAAACCTTGCGAAAAATGCATTTGTATCTCGGGTGTCTTTCGGCTCCGTTGTTGATTTTTTTTGCCGCGTCCGGTTGCTGGCAGATGTTCGATCTGCATCGCTCGCGCAAGGATGGCAGTTACATGGCGCCCGCTTTTGTGGCGAAGCTCTCGCAAATCCATACTCGCCAGCAAGCGAGCGCAAAGCCTTCCACGGCTTCTCGATGGGCATGGCGCGGTTTGATTCTGTTAATGACAGTTGGAGTGGTAACCACAGCCGGCTTTGGCGTGGCCATGGCCTTTTATCATTCCGGCAATCCGCGCCTGGTCTGGTTTTGTCTTGGCGCCGGAATTGGACTGCCAGTTTTGCTCCTTTTTCTCGTTTGAAAGCTGCGATAAAACGGTCATGCCCATGAGTTGATTCGGATGTTATGCGGAAAGTTGCGATCGTATTCGTCCTGGCAGTGGTGATGCCAAGCCTCGTTCTCGCCTGGCTGGCCTGGCAATCGATTCGCAATCAGAAAATCATCTTCGAACGCCAGCAGACACTCCTCTACCAGGGCGCCTGCCAGAGTGTCGTCAAAGATATTCTCGACTTCATGTCGGCCCGGCAAAGCGAGTTTGGGCGCCAGGTGGAAACGCTGCTGGCCGAAGAGGACGCGCGCGAGGTGGCTGCGCATTTTGACGAACGCATCCTCAAGCTTTGGCCTTTCGCTGAAGTCGGATTCGCGGTGTCGCTCGATGGAAATGTCCTGTCGCCATCCTTGCTCTCGAGGGCTGAAGCGCGCCGGTTCCGCATCGAGAACGATTTGTTCCTGAGCAACCAGGAAAGCGTCGAGGTTTACTGGAACAGCCCAAAAGGCGCGATCTCACTTTCAGAGCTCGATTTGAAGGAACAAGCCACGCGCGGCGAATTGAATCCCGGGAGCGCGGGCAAGACAGAAAAACTGCGCAAAATCACACCGCTCAAAACGACCGATCCCATGGCGCCAGCGCTCTCGCGCGTCGCCACTTCCGAAGGCGACTTTCGCAATTTGATCGGCGACTCTACCGAAGGGGTGCTGGGCCGTTTTCTGCAGAACCGGTTGAAGCTGCTTTTTTGGTATCGTTCGCCCCGCAATCCAAACCTGGTTTTCGGCGCTCAAACCCGGCTGCCCCAGCTTGTCGAAACGCTGGCGCCATTGATCCGAACCCCATCCGGTTTGCAAGAGGAGATCGTGCTGGCGCTGCTCGATGACTCCGGTCAACCCGTCGCTCTGTCGCATGCGGACTTTCAGGCCCATTGGAAAGAGCCGTTCGTTTCCGCCGAGATCGGAGAGATGCTCCCGCATTGGGAAATCGCTGTTTACCTGCTGAATCCTGCGCGCTTTGCCGAAGGAGCCAATCATCTCACTGCGACCTTTGGCGCTTTGATTGGTTTGTTGCTGCTTGCGATCGCCATGGGCGGTTGGCTCATCGTTGCCGATTTGAAACGGCAATTGACCCTGGCGCGTCAGAAAACGGATTTCGTCAGCAATGTATCTCATGAACTGAAAACTCCCCTGACTTCGATCCGCATGTTTTCGGAATTGCTTTCTGAAGGCCGGGTCACGGATCCGGAAAAACAGCGCAGTTATTTGCAGATCATCACCTCCGAAACCGCGCGACTGACGCGTTTGATCAATAACGTTCTCGATTTTTCGCGCTTGGAACGCGGTGAAAAAAAATATCAGTTCGAACCGCTGAACTTGCCCTCTCTCGTGCGCGATACCGTCGAGAGCTATCGTCCTCACCTCGAGAACCATGGATTTGCGCTCGAATTAAGATTATCCGATGGCCCGTTCGAGGTGCGTGGGGATCGCGATGCCCTGTCGCAGGTGGTGGTCAATCTCCTTTCGAATGCGGAAAAATATTCGCTCGATTTCAAGGAGATCGTGGTCGAGCTCGAACGAAGCCCGCAGGACGAAACGAAAGTGCAATTGCGCGTGCTCGATCGCGGTCTCGGCGTGCCCCACGGTTGTGAAGAAAAGATCTTCGAACAATTTTTTCGCGCGCACGATTCCCTCAGCAGCGGCATTCAAGGTTCCGGCCTCGGCCTTACGCTGGCGCGGCAAATCGCCCGCGCCCACGGCGGCGACGTGACCTACGCGCCGCGGGAAACGCGAGGGAGCTGTTTCACTCTCGAGTTGCCGCTGACACATTCAACCGGTGCTGCTGCGTCTCAACCTCCAATGCGTCATTCCTCGTGAATCAGAAACACCCCATGAAACCGACGATTCTCATTGTCGAAGACGATCCGCACATTCTTCTCGGGCTCGAAGAGGTGTTGAAGACGGAAGGCTTTGAAGTGGCCGGATGCAAACGCGGCGATCAAGCGGCCGAGGCGGTGGCCAGGCACCAGCCGTCCTTGATCATTCTGGACGTCATGCTGCCGGGTCTGAGCGGCTATGATGTATGCAAGCAGCTCCGTGCTAAAAATGTCACCATCCCCGTTCTCATGCTCACCGCCAAAGGGCAGGAGATCGACAAGGTGATCGGGCTGGAACTTGGGGCGGATGATTATGTCACCAAGCCGTTTGGACTGCGCGAATTGCTCGCGCGCATCCATGCCTTGCTGAGAAGAGCCGCGCCAAACGCATGCGCTCCGGCGATCAAGGATACGTTTGAAATTGGTCAGGCAAAAATTGATGCCCGGAAGTTTCAAGTGCAGCGCGGCAAGCAGGTGGAAGAACTGACAGCCAAAGAATTGAAGTTGCTCCAGCTTTTTTATGCGCATCCCGGTGAAGTTTTTTCACGCGACAAACTGCTGAATGAAGTCTGGGGTTACAATTATTACGGCACCACCCGCACGCTCGATCAAACAATCGTGCAGCTGCGCAAGAAAATTGGCGACAATGGCAGCGATCCCAAACACATCCTGACCGTGCACGGGGTGGGGTACAGACTGGTCCTTTGAAAGAGGGCTTTCTTGTTCGCTGGCTTGGCGCAGCGGGACGGATCCGCGATTGGCGAGCAAGAACGGGATCAGGTGTGCGACGGTCCGATCTGATTGATTGAGCCAGCGAGTGCTTCGCTTGCGGTTGCGGTTAGGATCTCAGCGTAGCGACTTTTCACTGGCCAGAACCAGTGCGCCCACTGGAACAGCGTCTTCTTCAAGCCTCGCTGTGTGTATCGACGGACCGGGATGGAACGCCTCCATGACAAATTGCGGCAGCGCTTGCCGCACTGCATTCACCAGCGTGTCTCCGAGCAAGGACAAGCCACCCCCCAAAAGAATGCGCTGCGGATGCATCAGATGAATCACGTGCGAGAGGGCAAATGCCAGATCGGCGGCGGTTTCCTCGAGCACCACACGCGCCGCCGCATCTCCGAGCCGTAACGCCTCGTTCAGATGCCGCGCTTCGCCGCCCGTCTGTCCGCCGACGAGTTTGGCGAGCGTCCCGGTTGGGTTTTGTTCGATCGCGCGGCGGATGCGGCGGTCCACCGCCCATCCCGAACAGCGGGATTCCACAATCGTTCCATTGCGATCCAGGCGAAGATGGCCAATTTCCGCTTCGCCGGGAATGGCCCCGTGATAAATCTGACCGTTGACGACGAGTCCGCCGCCGACGCCGCTGCCGAGGGTGACATAGAAAACGGGATCAAATCCGATGCCGGCGCCGTGCCGTGCTTCGCCAAGCGCGGCGGTGTTTGCGTCGTTCTCGATGCGAACCGGCCATCCCGTTCGGTCCTGCAACCATGCGCCGAGCTCGAATTCCGACCATCCCTCAATTTGATGCGAGCAACAGATCTTCCCGGTGCGCCAATCGACCGGTCCGCCAAAACCAACCCCGACGCTCGAGATGGGGCCAGCGGAGCGAATTTGCGGGAGCGCCTCCAGAATTTGCTCGCGAATGCCGGCGCCGCCTTTCGCGGGTTCGACTTGAAAACGCCATCGACGCACAATACGGGCGTCCGCGTTGCCCAGGACGAGCTGCAGCTTCGTCCCGCCGATTTCTATGCCGAGGTATTTTGCTTCGTTCACGGAGTGCGGTTCGGTCTCGTGCGATTTGAGCCGAAGTTTTTGAGGCATGCCCGCGAATTGTCCATTCGAAAGTGGCCCGGGCGCGCTCATTTCCGGCCGGCACGCATTGGGGAGAGGAAATTCCGCTTTCCAAAGCCCAGTCCTTGCCCTTTCATTCCGCCGACGAATTTCTGAATTTGACCTATGAAAATTGTTTTAGCTTACTCAGGCGGCCTCGACACCTCGGTGCTGCTCTCCTGGATCAAGGAAAAATACAACGCGGAGATGATCGCCTTCTGCGCGAACATCGGGCAGGAGGAGGAACTCAAAGGTCTCGACAAAAAAGCGCTCAAGACCGGTGCGTCCAAACTTTACATCGACGATCTCCAGGAGGAATTCGCGCGCGATTTCATTTTCCCTATGATCCGCGCCGGCGCGATTTACGAGGGGCAATACTTTCTCGGCACCAGCATCGCGCGGCCGCTCATCGCCAAGCGCATGGTCGAAATCGCGCTCGAGGAAAAGGCCGACGCCATCGCGCACGGCGCGACCGGCAAGGGCAACGACCAGGTGCGTTTCGAACTGACGGCCGCGGCGCTCGCGCCGGAGTTGCAGGTCATTGCTCCGTGGCGCGACGCCCGGTATCGCGATGAATTTCCCGGGCGCGCCGAAATGATTGCTTATTGCGAAAAGAAGAAGATTCCGGTGCAGGCCAGCGCCAAAAAGCCATTCTCGATGGACCGAAATCTTCTGCACATTTCCTATGAGGCCGGCATTCTCGAAGATCCATGGTTCGACGCCGGCGATTTGAAGAATCGCGATTACTTCACCACCCTCTCGGTCTTTCCTGAGGACGCGCCGGATAAGCCGGAATACGTCACGATCGAGTTCGAGAAAGGCAACGCCGTGGCCGTAAATGGAAAGGCGCTTTCACCGCTTGGCGTGATGAAGGCCCTGAATCGCCTTGGCGGAAAGCACGGAGTCGGCCGTGTCGATCTGGTCGAGAACCGGTATGTGGGCATGAAATCGCGCGGAGTTTATGAGACACCCGGCGGCGCCATTTTGCATTTCGCCCACCGGCAGATCGAATCTCTGACCATGGACCGGGAAGTGATGCATGTGCGTGACAGCCTGATTCCGAAATATTCGGAGCTTGTTTATTACGGTTACTGGTTTTCGCCCGAGCGCTACGCGTTGCAGGCGCTGGTGGAAGAAAGCCAGAAAAACGTAACCGGCACCGTGCGAGTGAAGCTTTACAAAGGCAACATCATCACCGCCGGACGCAAATCACCGGTCAGCCTCTACAACCCGCACATCGCGACGATGGAAGCCGACCCGACGAAGGCATACAACCAGGACGACGCGACGGGTTTCATCCGGCTGAATGCGCTGCGGTTAAAGGTGGCGGCGAAGGTGCGGCGGAAGAAGTGAATCTCGGGAAATGTTTTCAGGTCCGGCCAACTTGGTGAAAAATTTCCTAAGTTCACTGCGAAAGGCAGCAAGCTTTACGCGAAGGCGTGAAACGTGGTAAGTTGGCGCGCGTAAGAGCGAAATCGAAAGAAACCTCTATGGAAACCGCAACCGTCACTGTCGAAGGCGACCGTCAAACCGTGCGCTTGCCTAAAAGCGTTCACTTGCCGTCAACCGTCTTCGTCCGCCAAGACGGCGACGCGGTGGTGCTTGAGCCGGCGAGGCCGAAAGTCTGGCCTGAAGGCTTCTTTGATTCCATCCACGTCACCGACTCCGCGTTCGAGCGTCCACAGCAAGGTCAACTGCCGCCGGTTAAAAACATGTAGGCAGCCATGACCCATTTACTCGATACCGACACCTGCATCGGCGTGCTGCGACAGCGACCCGGCATGGTGCAACGGTTGAGTCAACTCGCTCCCACCGACTGCGCCGTTTCAATGGTCACCGTTTACGAATTGTTCTGTGGCGTTGAGAAAGCGATCCGGTCAAGGAACGACAGAAAGTTGAACGATTCGTTTCTACGATTATCGAGCTTCCGTTGGACCGAGCGGCGGCGGAAAAAGCCGCGCAGATTCGCGCCGACTTGGAACGGCAGGGCCAGCCTGTCGGCCCTTACGATTTGCTCATCGCCGGACAAGCAATCGCCAGCGGGCGCACTCTTGTCACCAACAACGTCGGCGAATTCCAACGAGTCACGGGATTGAAACTGGAATCATGGCCATGAGAGGGTTGAAGCAACTCCATGATAAAGCTCCACAGCACTTCGCTTCGAAATGGACTCAAAGAAGTCCTGAATTCCGTCAGCGAGGAGCTTGTCATCGCGTCGCCCTACATCAAGACCTCGGCATCGGTTCAGTCACGTAGCTTCCCTCCGTGAACCTGACACCGGAAGAAGAAGTTCCCATCCAATCCGCC
>JBFMDG010000305.1:1334-8486 GCA_040754135.1 Verrucomicrobiota bacterium | reverse complement strand
AATCGGGCAAACCGCCAACGCCGGAATTCTTTTCGGCCGACAGCCAAATGCTATTTGCCCGGGGCGAACTCTCCACCAACGGAACGCTGCCGCTCAAAAGATGGAACCTGAACACACCTGGCATCGATCCCTCAACAACGACCCTGAATGTGACACATGCGAGCGAAGTCCTGGGAACCGCGGCGACTCCGAAAGCCGATCTTTTTGCGGTGGGCCAGCGCGGAACGGATCTCATCTCGTTGTGGAATCCAGTCACCGGCGATCCGATGGGAGAATGGCGCAGCCTGCCGAATGTTTATATCGGCTCGCCCTACCGGTTTGCAGCGGACGGAATGAAGTTGGTCTCTTACGCTTTGTGGAGCGACCTGAGAATTCTCGATCGCTCCAAGCCTCAGGAAATATTAACCGCACAATTACCCACCACGCGCATTCAGGAATCGGCTTTTTCGCCCGATGAAAAAATCCTTGCCGTCGCCTGCGATGATCATTGCATTCATCTCCTTGATACTGCCAGTTTGCAGGAAGTCGGAATCCTGCGAGGACATCAACAAACGGTCATCGCCGTCGCGTTCTCTCCCGATGGACGCACGCTGGCTTCCAGCGGATATGGCGGTGTCATCAAACTTTGGAGCTGGCCGGCCCGGCGCGAAGCCGCCTCGCTGACGCAAGGAACAAAAGACTTTTGTTTTCTGGCTTTCACGCCCGATGGCAATTCGCTGATCGCCGGGGGTTGGAGCCGAATCCAGATTTTCCGCGTTCCGTCCCTCGCGGAGATTGATGCCCAACCCTAAATCGAACGACCGAACCACGGCGAAACCTTGACTCCGATGCGCCTTCCAAACCGCGGGTCAGGTGACCCGCACCAGAGTTTGGACCTTATGCCGATTCGTTGAGCTCTCCATTGTCGCAAACTTTGCCGTAACGTTTGTCGAAAACCTCGTCGGAAACTTTGTCGAAAAAGTTTTCGATCGCCGAAGGTTGCGGCAAAGTTTGCGAAAGGAAGGCGGGGGCGCTGCATTCGGGGAAAGTTGCTCGGAATGTTGAGGGCGCTGTTCTCATGTCAAATCGCGCAAATTCAGAATCCGCAATTGATCGTCCCGGGGGCGTTTGTTACAAACCGCGCATGTCTTCGTCCAGCCAGCCAAAGCCGGACATGCATAGCGAGGCTTTCTTGCACTCGCTCATGCGCCGGCAATTGCGACTTTCCATCGCCTGCGCTGCCGCATTTCTTGTGGCGTTGCTCGGTTTGCCGCTGGCGAATTATCTCTTTCCCGAATTCATGGCCCGAACGGTATTCGGTTTCACGCTATCATGGCTGATTCTGGGTGTGCTGTTCTTCCCGCTCGTCTGGATCATCTCGTGGTGCTTCATTCGACGCTCGATCTGGCTGGAAAACGACGAAGCCAAAGAAGTGGCGCCCTCCAATTCGCAATCGCCGCGCCCGTGAGACCATCGCCATGAATATCGACTTCTGGATTCTCGCGTTCTCCTTCATAACGGTTGTCGTCACGATTTGGATGGGCTTTTGGTCGGCGAAACGTTCCAAAACGGCCTCCGATTTTTTTGTGGCCGGCCGCTCCGTATCTGTCGGTTGGAATGCCAGCGCCATTTCCGGCGAATACCTGAGCGCGGCGTCGTTTATGGGCGTCGCCGGAATGGTCATGAGCTCCGGTTACGACGCGCTTTGGTATCCGGTTTGTTACGCCTGCGGTTACCTGTTTCTGCTGTTGTTTATTGCGGGACCCTTGCGCCGATTCGGGGCATACACGATTCCGGATTTTGCCGAAGGACGCTACGACTCGCCTCTGTTTCGAAAGATCGCCGTGATCTTTGTCCTCTTCATTGGCTTTTTCTACACCATGCCGCAAATGAAAGGCGCCGGCACCGCGCTCGCCTACATTTTTCCCGGGTTGCACTACTCCGCCGGTGTGGTGCTCGTCGGCGCCGTCATCACTCTCAATGTCGCGCTCGGCGGCATGAAAGGCATCACGCTGGTGCAAGCCTTTCAATACTGGCTGAAGATGTTCGCGATTTCGGTCCCGATTTTTGTGCTCATGTCGATTTACGGGCAGTACGGCGATCACGTCGGCACACGCCCGCCAACGGATAAACCCAACGCCAAAGCTCCCGCTCAATCTGAATGGGTCTCGCCATTCGGCTTGTTGACAACGAAGGCGATCAAGGCTTCGCATGCGCAAGACGCGAAACAAACAGCCAACACTTTATTTCCTCTCCGCCCCGATCTCACACCCGAATCCCACATCACGGTCCCGCCGGTGACGAATGTCGCGCAAGCGCTCGGCATTTATTCGGATCTGACCGGCCGCCAGCTCATCCCGCGCACGAACCGTTTTCCGGAGCGCCTCGATGAATTGCTCAAAGGCAAACTCAGCGAATGGCGCCTCGTTCAACCCGCCGGAGTTTACGATAGCGGCGTGCGCGTTCACGCAGATGGCGCGCTGACCGCGGGTGACGTGAAACAAAAAATCGAGACCGCATTCCGCGATAGCGGCATCTTGCTCGAGCCCAGCGGCGCGGAGGCGTTTCGCGCCAGTGTCGATGAAACCAAAGCCACCGCGGCGTCGGGAGTGCCGCCCCAGGTCAGTTCGTTGCAACAACGCGAACGGCGTTACGCTTTGCTTTACACCTACTCGCTGATCATCGCGCTCGTTTGCGGCACGGCCGGTTTGCCGCACATCCTGGTGCGGTTTTACACGAATCCAGATGGGGTCGCCGCGAAACGCACCACGATGTGGGTGATGATTTTGATCGGCGTATTTTATTTGTTCCCGCCAATCTTTGGCGCCATGGGTCGCAATTTGTTGCCGGAACTTTATGCCGCCACCGGAGCGAAAGGGACCGACAAAGTCGTCCTGGAACTGCCGCGCATTTTGAATGAGCGCTATGCGCCGCTCGGATCCATCCTCAGCGGCATCACCTGCGCCGGAGCTTTTGCCGCGTTCATGAGCACCTTCAGCGGTTTGCTGGTGTCGATGACCGGCGCGCTGGCCCACGACGTTTATGGGCGCATGCTTCGGCCGCAATCGACGCCGGAGGAGAGGCTGCGGGCATTTCGCTGGGCCGCGGTGATCATTGGTGTGATTGCCATTTTGCTTGGGACGCAGGTCGAGCAATTGCAGATCAACTTCATGGTTGGCCAGGCGTTTGCCATTGCTGCGGCGAGTTATTTTCCACTCCTGTTCATGAGCACGTGGTGGCGTGGCATGACCATGAAAGGCGCCGCCACGGGAATGTTGGGCGGCGGATTGGCTGCGCTCGGCTGCACGACTCTGACCAATCTGAGCGACCTCAAAAAAATCGATCTGGCGGCGTTCTGGGCCGAAAATCCGCTGCTCCGCATTTTGTGCGAGCAACCGGCCATCTGGACCGTGCCTCTGGCCATTGTGCTCATGGTCGTGGTCTCGAAACTCACTCAACGCGAAGTCCCCGCCGATATCCGGATGAAGATGCTCGTGCTACACGCTCCCGAAACGCTCGGCCTCAAACAGGAATACATCCAGGAACATCAGCACGGGCATTGAACTGAAACGGTGCAGAATTGGGAGCAGCACATGAGCATTTCACACCAAAGGTCTGACGAAAGGACGTGCTGAAGGTAGGAAGCGCTGAGCTCGTTCGCCGTAAGACAGCGCCAAGACCAAGTCAGGCTGCAATGAACATTCTCGACCTCCTGCCAGACACCCATGCGGGTCGCCATACAAAATGGCTTTGGTCTCGGATGCTGGCGATGGAGGCGGGGGCACGCCCGTCACTGGATCCCGCAGAAGTTGCGGATCATTTCGCACCGTCAGTTCTCGACCACGTGCCTGCCGAGCACCTGGTTGCGTATTTCTCGCAGCTTGCGTCAGCCATTCCCGTTGTGACCCAGTTGATTCAAGAAACCAGTACCAGCGAACGCTATTCGGCTCTGCTGGCCACACCGACTCAATGGCTGCGCTATAGGTGTCTCACTCAAGCAACCGCGCCACATCTGCTCATCGAAGCTGCCTTTGCACTGGCGCTGGAGCCGACTGCCTACTCCGACCGGCGAATTCAACGTGATGGTCGCGATGTGTTGATTCGCGACTTTGGTGGAACAGGTCCGCTCTTGCTGTTGTGGCACGGGGCTGGATGCGACCTCACGTGCTGGGAAAGCATCGTGCCGCATTTGGCTGGCTTCCATGTCATTGCTCAGGATTTGCCGGGTCACGGACGGTCTCGGTTATCGGTGTTTACAACCAACGATGCGTTTACGGATGCCGGCGCCGTGATCGCCGAAATCGCCGAGGGGCCACCGATTGTTGTGGGTCACTCTCTGGGCGGCTATCTGGGTCTGCGCTACGCAGCCACTGGCAAATGCTCTGGATGGATTGGATTGGATGGTCCGTTCGCAGTTGTCTATCCATGGGAACCGGACGAACCGGGAGCCCCGGATTCGGTTGTTCAGATCGGTCGCGAGATTCGTGCGGTGGATGTGGTCAGGAACTTGGCTGAGATGAACTGTCCAGGAATGCTGATATTGTGCTCGATCGCGGCCAATGCGCTCGAAGAACGGATCGTTGCTGATCGCCAGGAGCTGGCGAAATACGTGGCGCGCCACCATCCCGACATCCGCATCGAGTGGGTTGAGACGGGACATGACACCCTCCTGTTCCACAATCCTGAAAAAACGGCCGCCTGGATTTGTGACTGGTCGCGCAAAATCCAGTTCATGCAGTAAATCCTGTTCGAGGTTTTTCTGAAACAATCGCGAAGCGAGCTTCATTCGTTGGCATTCTGTCCTGTGAAGTGAATGAGCCGATGAACCCGTGGCCTCATCCAGCCCAATCACCTTGAGACATTGACCCGGCTTGACCCATCCATCCCCTTTTCATACGTTCCCCTGCTAAGAATTCAAAACCGATGCAATGTTTGCCGGTTACTTGCCATTGATTGGAATTTGCAACGGAATCAAATGCTTTATGGCTGGAGCATCCCTGGCACGCTCCCGTCTGACGATAATATGAAAATTATCTGCAACCTTTTCGCCATCGCGGCTCTGCTCATGGCCACTTCCAGCCAGTGTTTCGCCCGTTGGCCTGTTTTGCTCGTCTCCAAGGCGGAGGCGAAAGAACTCGGCATGCAAGTCCGAACGACGGCGACCGGCCCCGACCACGTCAGAGTGGAACTGGAGTTCGAGACCAAGGGCTATTTCACAGGATTCAGCGCTGAAGGCAAGTTGAAGGACGGGAGCCGCGTCGAGTTGTGCATCGGCCCGGCAGATAACCCTCGCGTAACTGCGGCGCTGCGGGAGGACCACTTCAAATCGGGCCGAGTTGTCGTCGGATTTGTCGCCCATCGCCTCCAACTCGAGGAGAGCAACCTGCGGGTGGTGGTGCCGCATTCCAATGGTGGAGCAAAGGGCGTCACCTACATGCTTCGAGTCAAGGACTTCGTTGAACTGAAAACAGACTAACCTCGCTCAATCCATGCGTCCCCTTCGATATTCCATCAATGTCACATTGGACGGGTGCTGCGATCATCGCGCGATCAGCTCGGACGAAGAGTTACATCGCCACGCAATTGAGAACCTCTCCCGGGCCGATGCGCTCCTCTTTGGCCGGGTGACTTATGAAATGATGGAGGCGGCGTTTCGGCCGTCGGCGCGGACAGGCGCGTTGCCTGACTGGATGGAACCTTTCGCCCGGACGATCGACGCGGCGAAAAAATATGTCGTGTCGAGCACGCTGGATCGGGTTGATTGGAACGCGAACCTCGTGCGCGGAGTTCTGAAGACGGCGGTTGAAGAGCTCAAACGGGAGCCCGGCAAAGGACTGTTCACCGGAGGCGTGAAACTCCCGCTCGCGTTGGCGGAGTTGGGATTGATCGATGAGTATGAATTCATCGTGCATCCCCGGCTCGCGGGTCACGGGCCGACGTTGTTCGAGGGGCTGTCGAAGCCGCTCGACTTGAAACTTGTGAGCCGGCTCGAGTTCCGGTCAGGAGCGGTGGCGATGCGGTATGAACCGAGAAGGTAGAGTTACCACGCCGTTGTGTCGGGTGGCGGGAAGATTATTCCGCGCCTCGAAGAAGGTCTCCCGATTTATTTATTGGAGTTGGATCGACCCCAAACAAGCCATCGTCAATGCTGTCTTCGTTCAGATTTTGAGACCTTGCCTCGACCTTCAGACAGCAACCGGCCAATCACGGATGCGCGACCCTCGGATCGAGCGGTTTGGTGGTGCGATCCGTCAGCCAAAGCAGGTCTCGTTTGTCATCGGTGTACACCCCGTGAATGCGTTTGTGCATCATCGGAAGCTTCATTTCTTTCGACAGCCACTTGCGCTTTTCCACATGGCCGTCGGCGAAGGAGAGAGGTCCCACGCCATTGTGCCGGCTGGCGGGGAGATTATCCCACGCCTCGAAGAAGGTCTCCCGATTTATTGGAGTTGGATCGACCTCAAACAAGCCATCGTCAATGCTGTCTTCGTGCTCGTCGATAAGGACGAAGGTTTTGGCCGGCGGCGGGCGAACAAAATCAGTCATTTTTCGGAACCTGTAATGTTTTCCGCCATAATCGTCGGGGTTGGACCCGACGAACTCATTCATCGAATAGCTTCGAACTCTGGGATGGCGTGTGCCGCTCAACTCGATCCACGACTTGTCCCCGGGACATTTGAACGACCCTGCCGCTTTGACATACGGGCCAATGCGGCCTTCTTTGGCTTCGATTAGAAGCAGAACATTCGTTGCTTCGAGTAAATAGCGCGAAAAAGGCGGGTAATTCTCGTAACACATTAAACCCCCTACCCAGGTGGGATCCTCATTCCCGTGATTCGGGGGAAGCCAATCCCGATTATCATCCGCGTACATCTGCCACCCCAAATGCAACTGGCGAATGTTGTTCAGACAGGCTGTTCCCTGAGCCGAAGCTATCGCCAGGCGAAGCGCAGGCAGCAGCAACGCCGCAAGAATCGCGATGATTGCGATCACCACCAGCAGCTCGATCAGCGTGAAAGCCCCACGCCGCTTTGCGATTCTCCTCACAGATTTTGAGACCTTGCCTCGACCTTCAGACAGCAACCGGCCAATCACGGATGCGCGACCCTCGGATCGAGCGGTTTGGTGGTGCGATCCGTCAGCCAAAGCAGGTCTCGTTTGTCATCGGTGTAC
>JBFMDG010000305.1:0-1234 GCA_040754135.1 Verrucomicrobiota bacterium | reverse complement strand
CATTCATCGAATAGCTTCGAACTCTGGGATGGCGTGTGCCGCTCAACTCGATCCACGACTTGTCCCCGGGACATTTGAACGACCCTGCCGCTTTGACATACGGGCCAATGCGGCCTTCTTTGGCTTCCAACAACAGATTGGCATTCGTGCTCTGAATCATCCAATTGTAAGCTCGGCCCTCATTTTCATAAACCATGACCCCGCCAACCCACCCTGCATACGTCAACTCACTTGACCAGGAGTTCGCAGGAATCACGTCCCGATTATCATCCGCGTACATCTGCCACCCCAAATGCAACTGGCGAATGTTTTTCAGACAGGCTGTTCCCTGAGCCGAAGCTTTCGCCAGGCGAAGCGCAGGCAGCAGCAACGCCGCAAGAATCGCGATGATTGCGATCACCACCAGCAGCTCGATCAGCGTGAAAGCCTTCCTGCTCATGTGCGACAAAAAGTCAGCATAACCAAAACCGCCCCTCTTTCGAGTCTCGATTTTCTCCCCGTGCGTTTGAGCGCACGGGGAGCTTGATACAATTGTTCATCAATAGTTGGGCGTGAGACGGAACGCCCGGGTTTGGCCATTCTTCGTGCCGTAGCCAACGATCCAGTTCTGATCATTGATGGCTTCAGCGCTTTGCAGCACCCACCCAGCGCCGGATGCATCCAGGACATTGTTCAGGTTGACCATCACGGACGAGGTGCCGTTAAAGTTGTTATAACAAATAAAGGCGCGCTCTCCGCCTGTGCCCGTGGTCCTGGAGTTCCCCACCACATGCCCTTTATTATTGATCCCCAGCGCAATGCTCTTGTTCCCGCCAGCCAGTACGCCCAGGTCCATCATCTGGTAGGCCGGAGCGGTCGCCAGTTTGAAAAAGGCATGCCATTGTGCGGTAGTGTGCTGCTGAGCGCTGCCTACGATTTCATCCAGATCATTGATGTCCCGGGCTTCACTCCCGTGATTGAAACAGGCAAAACCACAGAGATTTCCAAGATCATCCGTTTGTTCTATCGGGACCGCTCCGCCTTGATTCCTGAAAGCCCGGTAAACGCCCGCCACAGTGCTGATCGTGGCTCGCGGGTCACGGGCCGACATTGTTCGCGGGACTGTCGAAACCGCTCGACTTAAAGCTTGTGAGCCGGATCGAGTTCCGGTCAGGAGCGGTGGCGATGCGGTATGAACCGAGAAAGTAGCGATTCAAACGCTGCACCGCTGCGGAATCACATTTAAGGTTGCATT
>JBFMDG010000304.1:0-8490 GCA_040754135.1 Verrucomicrobiota bacterium | reverse complement strand
AGCGAACGCGCTGCTGACGCGTGAGTATCGCGAACCTTTTGTGGTGCCGGCCAAGGTTTGATCATGTGCCCCTGCCCTTTTCCGTGCTGCGGCCGCCGGGGTTTCCTGCTTCTGCTCGGTTCCCTGCTCGTTTACCTGCTTAGCGCCGGCGGCGCCGAACCGAGCGCGAAGGTGCCTGAAGGCTACCGCTTGCTCTACGAACAAAAGTTTGACTCGGCAGAGGCGCTCAAAAGCTTCGTCATGACCGATCCCAGTGCCTGGCAAATCTCCGGCGAAGGCGCAGCCTCCGCCCTCGAATTAAAAAAACAAAGCCAATACCAGCCGCCGGTCCGCTCACCGGTCAACATCGCCATGTTGGCCGATCGCGTTTTTGGCGATTTCATCCTTGAAGCCGATTTGCTCCAGACCAGCCGCGAGTACGGTCACCGCGATATGTGCCTCTTTTTTGGGATCACCAGTCCGTCGAAGTTTTATTACGTGCACATGGCCACAGCCGCCGATGATCATGCGCACAACATTTTTATCGTGCACGATCAGCCGCGCACGAAAATCGCCAAGGAAACCACGCGCGGCGTCGATTGGGGCTCGCAGGTCTGGCACAAAGTGCGTTTGGAAAGACAAGGCGCAGTCATCAAAGTCTTTTACGACAATATGAGCCAGCCGATCATGCAGGCCGAAGATGCCACATTCCAGAGCGGATATATCGGCTTCGGTTCGTTCGATGACACCGGCAAAATCGACAACATCCGCATTTGGGGGCGCTCGGCGGAAAAGAAAAAGGCCGATTTTTTCAAAGCACATTCGCCCTGACCGCGCCGAGGAGTTTTTGAGGGCCCGTATTTTTTTCTGATTCTGTCCCGGCCACGGATTCACCGGCGCGTTGACAATCGAGGGTCAACCGACGCTTGCAATCCGGGCCAACCCACTCCATGCTTTTGCTGAACTTTTTGACACGTGCAAATGTGTTTGGCTGTTTTTGAATGAGTACACCATCTGAATTTGATTCGCCCGCGTCGGAATTGGATCTGGATCTCCATTTCCTTCCGGCCTGGGCGCAAAAGCCGGCTTCCGAAAACCGCTACGCCAAATTCGAAGGGGCCGATGAGGAACGCGGCGGGCGCCGCGGGGATCGTCCCGGGCGGCGAGACGACCGCCGGCGTGATGAACGCCGCGGGGGCCCGCGCCCCAGGCCCGAAGGCAAGGATCGCCCGGCTGGGGAACGCGATCGTGGACCGGAACGGCGAGGCTTCGGCCGAGGCCGCCCTTCAGAAAATCGCGAACCGCGCGAGCAAGCTCCCCTGCTCGAACTCGCAGTCAATTTTATTCCTGAGGAAAAAGGAGTGGAATCGCTCGCCCGCCAGATCCGGCTGACCGGCCGGGCTTATCCGCTCTTTGAAATTGCGCAGCTCATTCTCAAAAAGCCCGAGCGATATCACGTTCAGTTCAGCGTCATCAAGAAACCGGACGGCACCGTCGCGCAACCCTTGTTTCTCTGCAGTCTGGATGACACGCTGTGGCTTTCCGAAGCCGAAGCGATCAACCACGTGCTGACCCGGCATTTCGGCACGTTTTATCAGGCGGAGCGCATTCCCACCGATCCTCCCAAAGGGACCTATACCTTTGTGGCGCAGTGCGGCATGAGCGGCACGATTCTTGGCCCGCCCAATTATCACGATTACCAGACGAAGCTGCGCAAGTTACACAGCGAACGTTTTTCCAGAGTTCCGTTCGATGTCTTCAAGTCGCGCGTTAAAATCGTCAAAGACGAGGCCACCGTTAAAAAATGGCTCGAAGAACAAAGCTTCAAGACGGAATACATTTGCCTGAACCTTCCCGAACCGCTCCGGCTCTACAGCCGCGAGGAGGTGGATAAACATTTTCGCGAGGTTCACCTGCCCAATATCATTCGGCGCGTCGAGTCTCACAGCCTCAGCGGAAGCGCCAGCCAACAGCTCCCTCCCCCCTTGCGCAATCTCTATCGCCGGGCCTGGGAGGATCAAATGCGTTTCCCGCTTAAAATCGTCACCGCCCTCAGTCAACAGTTCGCGTCGCACGGACTGCAATTCTTTAAAGTCAACAAAACGATCACGCACGTTGCTGTGGCGCGGCCACGCTATCTCGACCTGGAACAAACTCCCGTTTCTGAAGGGGTCAAAGCGATCGTCGATTTCATCAACGCCAATCCGAAGACTTCCCGGCGCAAATTGCTCGAAGCGCTCGTGCCTGGCGCGGCCGCTCAAATCAATCAAACCGCGTCTGCCGAACCGAACGCTGCCAGCGCGCCTCCCAGCCCGGAAATCGCCGCCATCATCAGCGATTTGCATTGGCTCATTCACCAGGGGCACGTCATCGAATTCTCAAACGGCACGATGGAATTGGCCAAAAAACCTGCACCCAAACCGCCGAAACCCGAGCCGCAAAAATCCGTCGAGCCCGCTGCACCCGCTGATCCGGCTCCCGAAGCCGCCGCCGCGACGGAAGCTGAGATTTCATCCGCCGTCACCGAGCCCGATTCCGCATCGCCAACCGAACCCTCTCGCCCTGACGAGCCGGTGCAGTCATCGGAAATTGCCAGCGGGACGGCCACAGAAACCGCTCCCGGGGAAAGCGAATCCGACACCCCCATCGCACCGCAGGAAGCTCCCAGAACCGATCAAACGCAGCCGGTTGGTTGAGGCAGTTCATGGCAAGTGAACCCATGGCAAAGGGATTAATTCACCAACTCGACTGGAAATTTCAGGCCTTTTGCCATTCCCGATGTCACCTCGAATTCACGATGTAATCTGCGCGAAACTATGAATGCACCTGATTTAACACAACGACCTCCCCGCAGCGCCCGCGTGCGGCTCGGCGGCTACGTCATCCTTCCACGCATGCTCGATAAATGCCGCGCCGTCATTGCCGGCACTCAAGGCGAATACAAATACGCTTGCCCGCTCGACCAGCGCTTTCTTCAGTTCGCCGGCATCGATTCCGACGAATTGAAAACACAGGTGGCCGCGGGCAAAAGCGATAGTGAAATCCTGGAGTGGATCACGACTCATTCCACGACCAAACCGACCCCGCCCGAGATCGCGGCCTGGTCAACGCTCCAGGAAAACCGCGTTCCGACTGATCTCGATTCGCGCCAATACTTCTCGCAACTGCACTGTCAGATTGCTCCGCAACGCATGGATATTGGCACGTGGTTTGACCTGCTCGACCTGGACGATTACGTGACTTTCGGCGGCAAGCCATAACGTTTCGTTCAGCGAAAGTTTTGAGCCAGCTTGCGGGGCGGCAATGGTGAAGGAAGATTTTCTTTCTTCCGGGACGGGCGCGGGACGCCTCGCGAGTCTATGATCCGCATGACAGGCGGGACGGCTGTCATTCCCCTGGTCGAAAGTATCTTTGATCGACAAAGTTTGGGACGAAGTTTTCGACAAAGGGTGTGATTGCAGCCTTTGCAAAACGAGGATCTTGCAACTCGCTTTCGAACCGATCATTTACGCCTTTGCATCGTCGGCGAGCACCTTCAAGTAGTCGAAGGAATAAATGCCGGTGGAATGTCCGTCGCCCCACACTGGCTGCACGCCATAACTTCCAACGCGCTGGAGGCTGCGTAAAACAAACGCCTGCGGCGCGAGATTCTGAACCGGGCCTTTGTGCAACTGGCCGAGCACATCCACTTCGCCTTTGCACCCGGCGCATGGACAGGCGCGACGGAGCTTTTCGAGGCCCAGAAAACTTTCCGATCCATCTTCCCATTTGATGGCCAATTCGGACCCGATTTGCTGAACGTCGAGCGGGCGCATGACTTGACCCTAAAGGATTCGCGATTGGCAGCGCGACACGATTTTTCCAACCATTTAACCATTTAACCATTTAACCATTTAACCATTGCAATATAGCCATGCCTAACTTTGCTTGTTGACACTAATTCTTCCCTGGACTATACGTTTTGCGTCATGCGGAACGTGCCATTGCGTTCCTCATGCATTTGCATTTGAAATTTATGAAAACCAATCGATTCGCCAAAGTGCTCCTCATCGGACTCGGCGCCCTCGCCCTGTTCCCGCAAACCATCCTTGCCGAGAAAAAAATCAAAGTCACCACCACCGTGACCATGATCACGGACCTGGTGAAGCAGGTCGGCGGCGATGATGTGGAAATCCAAGGCCTCATGGGACCCGGCGTCGATCCTCACCTTTACAAGGCCACCGCCGCGGACGTGGCCAAACTGCGCAACGCCGACGTCATTTTTTACGTCGGCCTTTTGCTCGAAGGCAAAATGCAGGATTTATTCGCGCAGATGGCGCGAACCAAACGGTTTGTTTACCCGGTTAGCGAAGCCATCGCTGAAGACAAGCTGCTCGAACCTCCCGAATTTCAAGGCCACTTTGATCCGCATATCTGGTTTGATCCCACGCTTTGGGCGGAATGCGTCAACACGGTCGTCAAAGGATTGAGTGAATTCGATCCTCAACGGAAGGCAGATTTCGAGAAACGAGGCGCGGCGGCGCGGGCGCGCATGCTCGAATTGCACGATTGGGCTTTGAAAAAAGTTCAGGAACTGCCCAAAGAAAAACGCATCCTCATCACCAGCCATGACGCCTTCAATTATTTCGGCCGGGCTTACGACTTCAAAGTGGTCGGGCTGCAAGGCATCTCGACCGTCACCGAGGCGGGGCTGGCTGACATGGCGAAAATGGTGGATTTCATCCGCAAACACCGGGTCAAAGCGATTTTCGTTGAATCGAGTGTTTCGCACGCCACCATCGAGCGGGTCAGCAAAGACGCGGGCGTGAAAATCGGCGGCGAGCTTTTTTCCGATGCCATGGGGACGCCGGGGCAAATCGAGCACGGCTATGATCTCGGGACTTACGAAGGCATGATCAAACACAACATCAACACTGTAGTAAACGCGCTAAAATGAAACCCAACTCGGCTATGACTATGACTATGACTCCCCTGCTCTTTCCAACCGAATTGAAATTGATTCGCAAGCGAGACTCCTCGCCCGCCCATCGCCGCTTCACAACCGCGTCCACCGATTTGCTTTTGCCATTGCACCGCGAAGCGAATCCAGCCTTGGACCGCGCCACCGCTCCGCGAGCTTGGAGCCGGACGGCCTTTGCCCTCCTCGCCGCGATTGCATTTTTTATGGCGCCCATCTCTTCGCCGGCCGCGGACGCGCCGGAGCGCCATGTCGATGGGATTATGGACAATTCGTTTCTTGTCGAGGAGGCCTACAATCAAGAAGCGGGTGTGGTCCAACACATTTTGACCGGATGGTACGCCCTGGACCGGCAGCGTGGGGAGGATGACGAGGTTTGGGATTTGAGTTTCACCCAGGAATGGCCGGTGTTCAGTCAACGCCATCAATTCAGTTACACGATTCCGTACAGTCTCGTGGAGGCGGGAGGTGTGACAGAAAATGGCGTCGGCGATGTCCTGCTGAATTACCGGTATCAAGCGTACTTCAACGAAGAGACGCTCATGGCGTTTGCGCCGCGATTCAGTCTGGTGCTGCCGACGGGCGATGAGGCGAGTGGTTTGGGCGAAGACACGCTTGGCTACCAGTGGAACCTTCCTTTCAGCACGGCCATTGGCGACAGTTTTTTTGCGCACTTGAACGCGGGGCTGACTTTCTTGCCGCAGGCCGCGAGCGCCAATGACCGTGATGTGTTGAACTACAACGTCGGAGCGAGCGTGATATACGCGGCGACAAGCACGACGCATTTCCTGGTCGAATGGGTCGGCGCCTGGGATGAGCTGCCGGACGTGTCGGGAAGATTGAATCGGGAGTTCAGTTGTGTGATTTCCCCCGGGATCCGCCACGCCCTCAATTTCGCGAATGACTCGCAGCTGGTGATCGGGCTGGCCGCTCCGCTCGGCTTGACCGGCAATGCGCCCGATTATGGCGTATTCTTTTACATGTCGTTTGAACACTTTTTTGTACGGCAATGAAGAATGGATCCCGATCTGATTCCGCGCCGCCCGGCGAATCGCGCGACGATCGCGACCTGGTTTCCAGGAGCCGCGATGGCGCGGGTTCAGCCGACATCCCTTTGGAAATTCACGATCTGACCGTCGCTTATCACAAAAAGCCGGTGCTCTGGGGAATCGATCTGGCCGTACCGCGCGGCAAACTGGTCGGGATCGTCGGCCCGAACGGCGCGGGCAAATCGACCTTGATCAAGGCGGTGATGGGTTTGCTTCCGTTGAGCAGCGGCTGGGTGAAAGTCTTTGGCGAACCGGCGCGGAAAAATCTCAGGCGCGTTGGTTATGTGCCGCAACGCGAGTCGGTGGACTGGGATTTTCCGGTGAGTGTGATGGACGTGGTTTTAATGGGGCGCTACGGGCACCTTGGATTGATCCGCCGTCCGGGCAAGCGGGATCGCGAAATAGCCGCCGAATGCCTCGAGAAAGTGAAGATGCTTCCATTTGCCAACCGCCAGATTTCCAATTTGAGCGGCGGCCAGCAGCAACGAGTGTTTCTCGCCCGCGCGCTCGCGCAGGAAAGCGATCTCTATTTTATGGATGAACCCTTTGCAGGCGTCGATGCCGCGACTGAAACGGCTATCATTACGTTGCTGCACGAATTGAAAGATCGCGGCAAAACCCTGCTCGTCGTGCATCACGATTTGCCCACGGCGCGGAATTATTTCGACATGCTCTTGTTGTTGAATATGCGCGTGGTGGCATTTGGCCCGACCGAAGAAGTCTTCACCTACGAACTGCTCCAAAAAACTTACGGCGGCCGCCTGACAATCCTGTCGGAAGTCGCCCATGTCGTCGGGCAACGTGGCGGATCATGAGTCGAGCGCGTCAACAATGTGCGATATCGCAACCGGTTTGGAAATGGTTGTGTTGCCTTGGCTTGATCCTCAGCGCGGCCTCGGCGCACGCGGCCAAAATCGGTGACCTCAGTGAGACCAGCATTCTCGAACAAGCCATCCGCTTTTTTTCGTTCCAGGATCCCTCCGTGCGATATGCGTTGGCGGGATCGATTCTGCTCGGCATCTGTTGCGGATTGCTCGGCAGTTTCATCGTCGTGCGAAAAATGGCGCTGGTCGGGGACGCGCTGTCGCACGCCGTTCTTCCGGGCGTTGCGCTCGGATTTCTTTGGAACATGACGCGCGATCCCGTCGCGATTTTTGTGGGGGCGACGCTCGCCGGGCTCATTGGCACTACCGTTGTGGGATTGATCAAGCACACGACGCGGCTCAAGGAAGATACCGCCTTAGGAATGGTTTTGGCCGGCTTCTTTTCCATCGGTGTCTGTTTGCTGACTCGCATTCAACAATTGCCCACGGGCAATAAAAGCGGACTCGATAAATTCCTTTTCGGACAGGCTGCGGCCATTGGCAGCCGCGACCTGGCGCTGATGATTGTGGTCACGGTGCTGACCGTCGTGCTCATCGCGCTCTTTTACAAAGAATTTCTGGTGACGAGTTTTGATGCGGGCTTTGCACGGGTCCTGGGCTTCCCAACGCAACTCATTCATCACGCGCTCATGCTGATGCTGGCGTTTGCCGTGGTGGTCGCCCTGCAAGCGGTCGGAGTGGTACTGGTGTCGGCGATGCTCATCACCCCGGCAGCGGCGGCTTATCTTTTGACCGATCGCATGCACCGCATGTTGTTTCTCGCGGCGGTTTTTGGGCTGGTCGCCGGAGCGGTCGGCGCGTTCTTTTCATTTCTCGGGGCGAATCTCCCGACGGGTCCGTTCATGGTGCTCGGCGCGAGCACGGTTTTTTTGTTGGCTTTCGTATTTGGGCCGCGGCATGGCGTGCTCGTGCGCTGGTGGATGCAACGGTCCCGGGCCAAACGCACCGAGCGCGAGAACAGTTTGAAATCGTTGTATCATGTGCTGGAAGATCGCGAGTTCCGCGGCGAAGGTGTGTCCCTCGAAGCCTTGGCCGCGCGGCGCCGGGAGACAATCGAAGAAGCCAAACACCGCGTGTTGCAATTATCCCGGCATGGGCTGGTCACATTGCACGGAGAAGACGACACGGTTTTTTTCACACCGGACGGCTGGCAACGCGCTTGTGCCATCGTTCGCAACCACCGGCTTTGGGAGCTTTATCTTACGAACGCGGCGCAGATCGCCGCCGATCACGTGCACGAAGACGCGGAAAAAATCGAGCATGTGCTCGGTGAAGAAGTCGTGCGCCAGCTCGAACGCGGGTTGCAATACGCCACGCGCGATCCCCATGGCCGGCCGATTCCCTCGTGGGCGGACATGCGGCGGGGCGTGGCGCCGTCAGAAGCGCCCGCTGATTCCATTGGTTACGGCAAACGATCATGAACGATTTCATTCCTGCATTCGAATTTCAGCGCGTGTTCATCGAGCCCTGGAGCGGAGCGAACCGGATCGATAATTTCTGGATTGTGCTGATGGGATTTCTCGTGACGACGGCCTGCGGACTGGTGGGAAATTATCTGATCCTCCGCCGCATGGCCTTGGTGGGCGACGCCATCAGCCACAGTGTGCTCCCGGGTTTGGCC
>JBFMDG010000303.1:0-8499 GCA_040754135.1 Verrucomicrobiota bacterium | reverse complement strand
GTGCGGATGACGCTGACCACACCGGGTTGTCCCATGCACGAAAGCATGGTTGAAGGGGTTCGGTACGCCTTGCTGCAGCTGGACGGGATCGACCAGGTCGCCGTCGAACTCGTTTGGGATCCGCCCTGGACGCCGGCCATGATGACCGAATTTGCGCGCGAACATCTCGGGGTTTACGAAGCTTAATTCGCAAGACCTGGCACTGGATCATCGGCCTGGTTGTCGCCCATCCTCGCGCTGCGCTCGCCTGTTGACCGTGTGCAGGACCTGCATTTCTCTGGCCTTTTTTGGGCTTTCCAGGTTTCTCCAGGTTTCTCGGAGTTTCTCGGAAGCGGGCTTGCTTTTCAAATCGGTTCATGCAACAAAAGCGCACCCGTTGGCTCGCCAGCACCAGAGCCATGGCGAATGCATCCTGTTTCACTAAAATGTTTTGGCGTTGGTGACGGTTGGGCCTGTCCGGACCGTAATCATTCTTCGTTTCTTTATCGCCTCGGCAGGAATTCCTTTCTGATCGATTGCGGCGAGCCCATCAGCGGTTCCCTCAAAGCCAGCGGCCTCGATTACGAATCCATCGATCGCATTTTCGTTTCGCACCTCCACTGCGATCATATCGGCGGATTCTTCATGCTCATGCAAGGGCTCTGGCTGGAACAACGCAAACGCGATTTGCCCGTTCACATGCCGGCCTATGGCATTGCCCCCGTTCATAACATGCTCGAGGCCGCTTACATCTTCGATGATCTCCTGCCGTTCCGCCTCGATCTCGTCCCGCTCCGCGCCGATGAACCGGTGGTTTTTGGCGACGTCACGGTGACGGTCTTTCCAACAACGCATCTCGAGGGCTTGCGGAAAGCCTTTCAAAAAAAATATCCGCAGCCATTCGTTGCGTTCAGCTTTTTGATCGAGGCGAATGGATTGCGCATCGCGCACAGCGCAGATCTCGGCGCTCCCGACGACCTCGACCCGCTGCTCGAAAAACCGGTTGATCTGCTCGTCTGCGAACTGGCCCATTTTCGTCCCGAGGAGTTATTCCGTTACCTGCAGGATCGTCCTGTCAAACGAGTCGTCTTCATTCATTTGGCGCGGGCGTGTTGGGAGAATCTCGCCGAAACACGTGCGCTTGCGAAAAAAATGCTCGGCAAAATGGATTTCACCTTTGCCAAAGACGGCGACGAAATCGAAATCAAACAACCCCGGCCGAATCCAGCCCGGCGCAAAACCGTAGCGGTTTGATGCATCGCGCTTGATTCCCCCAGGCGGCAAAGCCTTCCGTAAAATTCTCGTTTCCTCGTCCGCGGTCGGTTGCGGGCAACTTGTCATCAGAACTTGTGAGCCATGCGCGAAGATCTGGACCATCATCTCCATCACCGGCTTCGCGCGTGCAGAACGTCTTCACCGAGCCACTTCACCCTTGCACTTGAACCGCTGAGCCATGAACCTTTGCGCGCATGTCGCAAATGTTGAAATCCTCCGGTGCGATGGGCATTGCCACTTTGAGCAGCCGCGTGCTTGGCATGGTGCGGGAAATCCTCTACGCGAAATTTATGGGAGATTCGTGGGTGGCCGGCGCGTTTCAAATGGCCTACATGATCCCCAATTTGTTCCGGCGTCTTCTCGGTGAAGGGGCATTGACGGCCGCGTTCATTCCGATTTTCAAAGAGAAAGAACGGCGCGAAGGCGAAAAGGCCATGTGGCACGCGGCCAATGCGGTCTTGTCCGGTCTGGTCATCGCCGCCAGTGCGATCATCGGCCTTTGTCTCTTGAGCATTTCGGTGGCGCTTCACTACTTCGATTTCACCACCGACACGCGGCTGATGCTCGAACTGCTCCGCCTGATGTTTCCCTACATGCTGCTGGTTTGCGTGGCGGCGGTGTTCATGGGCATGTTGAACGCGCGCGGCTATTTCTTCATCCCCGCGCTCGGAGCAACCATGCTGAACGTCGTGATGATTGCGACGGTGTTGTGGATTGCGCCGCGGTTTGGCCCCACGTTGCAGCATCAGATTTTCGGATTGGCCATCGGAGTGTTGCTGGCTGGGTTTGCGCAGGCTCTCTTTCAATGGCCTTCTTTGCGTCGGGAAGGTTTTCGCTGGCGCTGGGTCAAGCCGTGGGGGAATGAAACGGTCCGCACGACCGTTCGTAAAATGATTCCAGGAATGCTCGGTGTGGCCGCGTTCCAACTGAACGTCCTCCTCACTCAAGGAATGGCCTTCGCCGTCGATTCGCAAATTGTTGCTTCATTTGGCTATGCGGTGCGCTTGATGGAATTGCCCCAGGGTGTTTTCGGCATTTCGCTCGCCACTTACCTTTTACCGACGCTGGCCGGGCTGGCCGCCGACAAAAACTTTGCGCAATTTCGATCCACGCTGCGCGAAGGCATCAGCTATCTCGTATTTGTGAATTGGATAGCCTCCGTGCTGCTCACCGTCCTGGCGGTGCCGATCGTCCGGCTGCTGTTCGAACGCGGCGAGTTTGATGCGGAATCGACCGCGCGCGCCGGATTTGCGCTGGCCTGTCTGGCGCCGGGACTGATTGCCTTCTCGCTCGTGAACATTTTGGCGCGCGCGTTTTACGCGTTGGGCGATACGACCACGCCGATGAAAATCAGCGCGGTTTGTCTGGGGTTGAATCTGGTGTTTGCGTTCGGATTGATCCCGTCGTTCAAGCAGGGCGGGCTTGGGATTGCGAATACGATGAGCGCGTGTTTCAATGTGTGGCTGTTGTTTTACGCATTGCGCCGGAAGCTCTCGCCATTGGATTTGAGCGAAACGAAGCGGGAAATCTGGACGATGGCGGGCGCGGGATTGGTGGCAGGGCAATGTGCCTGGTTTGCCTTTCGCGGATGGGAGAGGTGGGTGGGGCACGAAAACCTGGTCGAGCGGATCGGCTCGGTGTTTTGTCCGGCGGCGATTGGTGGATTGATTTACGGCGGGTTGCTGGTTTGGCTGAAAGTGCCGGCAGCTATTGATTTTTGGGAGTTGTTCCTCCAAAAAATCCGCCGCCGCAAGGATCGTGAGGAAGGCCAATAACCCCGAAAAACATTGCGACCCGCCGCGACACTGAGCGAAATGAAATGGAGGCAGTGAAGGAAAGTGCGGCCACTCAGGCCATTGGACTCGAATTTTGATGGGAATTAAAAAACCCCTCCGAGCGCGCTCAGATAAAGTCAGCGAGACCCAGAGTTTAAACGCCCGAAACCAGGTGCCCAGAGGTGCCCAGCTGCACCCGCATTCAATCACCAATGCACAAATGCAATCACCAGTTGCGCCGGCCTGGAGACTCTGCTAAAAAGAGAACGCTCGAAGCGGGTGTGGTTCAATGGTAGAACGTGGGCTTCCCAAGCCTGAGACGAGGGTTCGATTCCCTTCACCCGCTCCATTTACGAATAAGTGCAGTAAGCGTGAAGTAAATGCGTCCATCTTGAACATTCCGCCATCGAGCAACCCCGGTCCGAAGTCAACGCCTGGCGCCTGCGCTTGCACATAGAATTCCATGAGGCGTTCGCCTCAACCCAATTGCCCGAACGCCCGGATTACGCTTGGGCCAATGAATTCTTGCTGAAGTCTGGTCATTCGTAGGTTAAACGAGGAAAATCGACCTGGTGGATGCGATTCTCGACGCGCTCGGCACGAATCGCCCTACAAATGACGTTGCAGACGCATTTGGGCCGCAGCATCCAACTGAAGCTGTTTCTCGCTCCGAACGCGGCCGATGCGATCGCCGAGCGCGTGCGATTGTGGAAGGAGCGAAAGCTCGGCCGAGCAGGAATTATCATTCCTCCCGGAAGACAGTCAGAATGACGATCATCCGTGCAGCCATCACATTATCGCCGCTCAGCCCTATCCGCTGTTGTTTGCCACGATCAGCGGGGCGCATCTTTACGGATTCGCTTCGCCGGGACGCGGATTACGATTTGCGCGGGGCGCATTGTTGCCACTCGATGCGGTCGTCGGGCTGGAAGTGCGGGACGAGACGGTCGAGGACTCACGCGTCGTCGACGGGCTGAAATGGACATCGTGAGCCATGACGTGAAGAAGTTCTTCGGCCTGTTGCTCAAAAAAATGGTTTCGTACTGGCGCAGCGTTAATCGCCGCCGGTCCAGACACCTGTGTCATTCGTGATGAAAGGCAAGTTCAGGACGTGCTGCGGCTTGAAACGCTAAGTGCCTCCAGCAAGAGCTTCGCGGATTGTTTGCAGCGGCAGAAAGAGCAACAGCGGATTGTCAGGTAGCGAAACAAAGCCGAAGCGCTCGTAATATGTCTTGGCTTCTGCGTCTTTGGCATCGACGAACAAACCGATGCCGCCGGCGCAATCGAACACTTCGACGAACTTCTTCATTGCCGCGACCAGCAGCAACCTGCCCAAACCCTGGCGTTGTCGACTCCTCGCGACCGCAAGCCGGCCCAACTTCACTCCCGCGACTTCGCGAGGCAAGCGGCGTGCGACTTCGGCAGGCAGTTGCTCCGCTCGGAGCTGGCAAATATTCAGAGTGAAATAGCCAGCGACTGGCTTGGGCTCCGCCGCAGATTCTTCTACGAGGACGAAGGTCCGGGAAATGCCGCGCTCGGTGTGCTGGCGGGCGGTTTGCCTGAGGTAGGTGTTGAGCGGTTCGCTGCCGCAATCGAAACCGTCGCGGTCGTGGGTGCGCGAGAGGAGTTCAAGCCTAAACACGGACAAGTTCGTGATAAGCTTTGACGGCTTCTTTCAATTGTTTGTTGGCCTTAGGTGGATGCTCCAGCATTGAAAAGACCTTCTGCGCATCGCGTTGGGAAAGACGGAGGACAGTTTCCCGCTCCAGAATACGCTGCGCTTCCTGATAAGCCGATTGGACCACGAATTGATTCAACGTCGAACCTTGAAGTTGAGCGGCCTGCTCCAAGGCATCGCGCATTTCCGCTGGAACCCGCGCGGTGATCCGAATTCTTTCGTCGTCGATGGTAGGCATAATTTCTAGAACGGTGCCAATCTGCCACCACCTTACCGGCTCGAAGACGATCACGCAATTGGCGAATGCAGGTTTCGGTTTATGCCGAAGCCATTCAGAACTCCTGCTTTTATCAAAACTCATTCAAAATCGCGTGCTGGAATAGATTTGCTGACTGCACAGTCACGAGGGTTCGATTCCCTTCGCCCGCTCCATTTATAATCAGCGGCTTACGATGGAGTGCAGTCAAAGTGCAGGAAAATGCGACTGCGCCAGTCTCGGCGATTCAACCGATCCCGTAGCATGACTTTTGAGGCGAACTCGCTTCATCGCTTCATCGAGTCGATTCAAACTGACCGATTAACGAGAGTCCTGCGCTTGCCGACTTTCTCGCATGGTACGGTTCAAGTTCGCTCACCCGAAACCAGATGGCGTAGAGCGCAGGCAGGAAAGCGAGCGTCAGCACCGTTCCCACTGCCGTCCCGCCGATCAGCACATACGCCATTGATCCCCAGAACACGGAGTGCGTGAGCGGAATGAACGCCAGCACGGCGGCAAGTGCAGTCAGGATGACGGGACGTGATCGCTGCACGGTGGCCTCGATGATGGCGTGATACAGATCAAGGCCGCCGGCTTGATTGGATTGAACCTGACCGATCAAAATGAGTGTGTTCCGCATCAGGATGCCCGACAGGCCGATTAAACCGAGAATGGCATTGAATCCAAAAGGCTGATGAAAAATCAGCAGCGCCGGCACTGCACCGATCAGTCCGAGCGGGCCGGTCAGCATCACCATCCACATGGCCGAGAACGAGCGCACCTGAATGATGATCACGGCCAGCATGAGCAGGAGCATGATAGGAAAAAGTGGCGCGAGTGCTGAGTTGGCTTTCGTTGCTTCCTCAATCGAGCCCGCCATCTCAATGCGGTATTTCTCCGGCAACGATTTTCGGAGCGGCGCGAGTTTGGCCCAAATCGCGGAAGAGACATCCGGCGGTTGAGTGGATTCGACATTGTCGCCCCGCACGGTGATGGTCGGAACGCGATCCCGCCGCTTGATGAGGGGTTCTTCTGATTGAATCTCAATTCGTCCGATCTGGCTTAAGGGAATCGCTTTTCCATTCCGAGTCAGAATGGTGAAGTTTTCCAGCTTGGTCGGATCGAGTCGCTCCGGACCGGCGCTTCTCACGACAACGTTTACCGCGCGAATGTCCTCGCGAACTTGAGTGATGGTTTGACCGTTGAGGAGAAACTGCAACTGCTGCGCGGCCTCGGCGGGTGATAGCCCGATAAGTTGCAGTCGTTCTTGATCCAAAACGAAGTGCAGTTTGGGAACGCGTTCGCCCCAATCCACGTTCACTGTGCGCATGTGCGGGTCGTTGCGCATGATTTCTTCGACGCTGTGGGCGATCTCGCGCAGTTTGACGGGATCAGTCCCCGTCACTCGAAACGCGACCGGGAAAGGCGAGTAAGGGCCAAAGACCAACTGCGTCGCGCGAATCCGCGCTTCCGGCGCGAGACCATCGGCGGCGGCCTGGCGCAGGCGCAGTTTGAGACGATCCCTCGACTTCGCGTCCGGCGTCAACACCACGATCTTCGCGAAGGAGGGGTCGGGCAGCTCCGGGTTGTAGGAAAAGAAAAATCGTGGCGCACCCGCGCCGATGTAGGCGGTCACGATTTTCGCTTCGGGTTGTTGCGCCAGCCAATGTTCGATCTTCTTGGTCGCGGTGCTCGTCGTCTCGATGCTCGTTCCCAATGGAAGCTGAACCTCGACCAGCAATTCCGGCCGATCCGAGTTTGGAAAAAACTGTTTCTTCACGACCGCCATCCCTCCGCCTGCGAGGAGAAACGCGCCCACGACAATTCCGGCCACCGTAAATTTTTTTCGCACGCACCAGGTGATGAAGCGGCGCAGCCTCTGGTATCCCGGCGTGGCGTAGATTCCCGCGTGACCACAATTTTCATTTTGGAGCGCGGGTCTGTGACCCGCAGCATCTCCGCCGTCTGGAAAGCGTTCAGACGTGCCGGAAACGTCCTTTGTTTCCGCCACGCTGCGGCTCACAGAGCCGCGCTCCGATTCAAAATGGCCTCCCTTTGCGGCTTTGATTTCCGGCAGAAGTTTCACCCCGAGATACGGCGTGAAAATCACCGCCACAATCCACGAGGCAATCAAAGAGAATCCGACAATCCAGAAGATGTTCCCGGCGTATTCTCCCGCAGTCGAACGCGCAAAGCCCACCGGCAAAAATCCGATCACTGTCACGAGCGTCCCGGCGAGCATCGGCGCTGCGGTGTGACTCCAGGCATAAGCCGCAGCTTGGATGCGATCCATTCCTTCCTCCATCTTCACCACCATGGATTCGATGGCGATGATGGCATCGTCCACCAGCAGCCCCAGCGAGATGATGAGCGCACCCAATGTGATGCGATCAAAAACCCGATCCGTGATCATCATGGTCACAAACACCGCGCCCAAGGTCAGCGGGATCGCCGCCACGACAACGATTCCAACCCTCCATCCCAGACTTAGCAGGCTGACCAGCATCACCACGCAGACCGCCATCGCGAACTTGATCATGAATTCGTTCACCGCCGAGCTGATGTTGACGGCCTGATCGGTGATCTTTTTCAGGCCGACTCCCAGCGGCAGGTTGGCGGAAATTTTCTCGCTTTCGGCGCGCAGGGCATTGCCCAAATCCAGTCCGTTCCAGCCCTCTTTCATGACGACACTCAGCAACAGGGAAGCTTCTCCGTTGTGCCGAATGACGAACGTCGCCGGGTCTTCGTAGCCGCGCGTGACCTCCGCGATGTCCGACAGCTTGAAACTCTGCTTGCCGGCCACAATCGGGGTATCGCGGATCTTATCAATGTCGGTGTAAGCCCCATCGAGGCGGACGAACACCTGCGCGCCGTCCGTGTCAACTGAGCCTGCGGGCGTTACGGCATTCTGTCGCGCGAGAGCGGCAAAGATGTCCGCCGGCGAGATGCCCAGCGTCGTCAGCCGTGGATAGGAAAACTCGACGAAGATTCGCTCCTGCTGTTCGCCCACAATATCTACCTTCTTGACTCCCGGCACGTGGAGAAATCTCTGCCGAAGATCTTCGGCGACGCGAGTCAGCTTGCGCAGCGGCATCCCCGGAGCTTCGACCGAGTAGAGCGCGAACGAGACGTCCGAGTATTCATCGTTCACGAAAGGCCCGATTGCGCCTTGCGGCAATTTGCGCGCCTCATCCCCCAGTTTCTTGCGCGCCTGGTAGAACTGTTCGGCAACTTCTTTTGGCGGAGTTTTGTCCAGGAGTTGCAGCGTCATCAACGCCAGCCCCGGTCGCGTGATGGTTTCCACCCGATCATACCAGCGCAACTCCTGAAGCCGCTTCTCCAACGGCTCGGCCACGAGGTCCTGCATCTCCTGCGCGGTCGCGCCGGGCCAAACCGCGGTCACCGTGAGCACCTTGATCGTGAAGGACGGGTCTTCCGCCCGGCCCAAATGAAAATAGGCGTAGATGCCCGCCAGCGCCGAAGCGCAGATGAAGAACAGCGTGATGGCGCGTTCGCGGACTGCCAGCGCAGAGAGG
>JBFMDG010000302.1:0-8509 GCA_040754135.1 Verrucomicrobiota bacterium | reverse complement strand
CGCCGCGCGCGAAGTTTCCGCGAAGAATTTTGCGCGGCGAATCAGGCTCGCTCTATCACGCTCCGCAATTGGCGAATCAGCATTTCATCCTGCGCCGGCAACACCGTGCGCAAATCGATTTTGAATTTCTGATTCGAGATGTAGCCGATCACCGGTGGACAGCCGTTGCGCAATTGCGCCGCGAAAGTTTCCATCCGCATCTTCTGCGGAAACAGATCGAGCGTCACCGAAGGAAGGATCGAGCGGGGCAAAGTGCCTCCGCCAATTTGCGCCTGGCCTTCGCCGCACTCCGCTTTCAACCGCAAACTGGCCAAAGCCTGAATGATTTTTTCCGCACGCCGCTGCAACTCCGCGATCGGCAGCGCGAGCATCTGCAGAATGGGAATTTCTTTTTGCGCGGCGCCGGCCAGGTACAAATCGACCGTCGTTTGCAACGCCGACAAAATCAGCTTGTCGCAGCGCAGGGCGCGGAAAAACGGTTCGCGCTTCAACCCTTTCACCAGAGTTGCTTTGCCGGCAATCAGTCCCGCTTGCGGACCGCCCAGCAGCTTGTCGCCGCTGAAACAAACCAGATCCACGCCGCGCCGCAACACTTCCGCAGGCGTCGGTTCATGCTCGATCGCCGCCATCTGCTCCGTCTGCACCACTGCGCCGCTTCCAAGATCCTCGACAAACGGCAAGCTTTGACTCTGCGCCAGCGCAGCGATCTCTTCCGTTCCCGGCGATTCCACAAAGCCGCCCATGTAAAAGTTGCTTTGGTGCACCTTGAGCAACAACGCGGTTTGCGGTCCGATGGCGCGCGCGTAATCGTCGATGGACGTTTTGTTCGTCGTCCCGACTTCGCGCAGACGCGCGCCGCTCGCTTCGAGAATGTCCGGAATGCGAAAGCCTCCGCCAATCTGCACGAGTTCACTGCGCGAGATGAGGACTTCCTTCCGTTCGCCGGAAGTGAAATGGCGCAAAATCAAAACCAAAGCGGCGGCGCAATTATTAACCACCGTCGCCGCTTCCGCTTCGCAAAGCAGCGCGAGATGATGTTCCAGGTAGGTGGCGCGTCCGCCGCGTTCGCCGGTGTTCAGATCAAATTCGAGGTTGTTGTAATTGGCCGCGATTTCCGACAACGTCGCGCGCACTGCCTCGCCGAGCGGCGAGCGCCCGAGGTTGGTATGCACCACGATTCCAGTGCCGTTGATCAGCGGCTGAATGCGGCTCCGACTTAATGATTCTACCGCCGCTCGAATGCGTTCGAGAATCGATTCGAACTCGGGAATATTCTCCTCCGACCGCAACGCTCCCAATTCGCGCCGGACAATGGCCACGAGCGATGGCCGAGGCAACCCGGTGTCTCCAAGCGCTTGAAGCACTTTTTCAACAGCCGGAATTGCGCGGAGCTTTTTGTCTTTCATCAGAATTGGAAGGGGCTCGCTTTCGCGGTCACTTGCACCATCGGCTTGCGCGAACGTTCCACCCGGCCAATCACCGTTGCGCTGGGCGTCCGATGCTTTTTCAAAAGGCGCCGCACCGCCTCGAGATTCCGGCTGCGCACACATAAAAGCAAACCACCGCTGGTTTGCGCGTCCGTGGCGAGAAACTTGTGCGCATCGGTGGCATCGCTCCAATCCGTGAACGCGCTGGCTGTTTTTAAGTTGTCGCGGCTTCCTCCCGGCACGCATTCCTGTTCGATCAAATCCCAGACTTCCGGGCTGATCACCGGCAAGGCTGCGGCGAAAATAAGCGCGCCCACGCCGCTGGCCCGGCACATTGATCCCAAATGGCCAAGCAACCCATAACCGGTTACGTCCGTTCCGCCTTTGACCAATCCCGCTTCTGCCACCGCGGCGCCCGCGGTGTTCAACTGGCTCATGACCGTAACGGCTTTTTTCGCGAGGCTGGCCGAGGAGAGATTGCGCTTGATGCCCGTGGTGATGATCCCAGTGCCGAGCGGTTTCGTCAGCACCAGCAAATCTCCCGGACGCGCATCGGCGTTCGTCATCATGCGCTTTGGCGAAACGAGACCGGTCACCGACAAGCCATAAATCGGTTCCGGATTGCGGATAGTATGTCCGCCGACGAGGACGCAGCGCGCTTCCTTCACCTTCTGCGCGCCGCCGCGGAGGATGGCGTTCACCACGTGCGGCGGCACCAGATCGGTTGGAATGCCCATCAAATTCATGGCCGTGAGCGGCCGGCCGCCCATCGCATAAACGTCGGATAACGAATTGGCCGCAGCGATTTGCCCATACAAATAAGGGTCGTCAACAATGGGCGTGAAAAAATCGACGGTCTGCACCAGCGCTCGTTCGCGGTCGATGCGGTAAACGCCGGCGTCATCGGCGGTGGCGGCGCCGACGATCAGATTGCGGTCCTGGATTTGGGGGAGCCGACGCAAGACTTGCGTCAGAGCCTGTTGGCTGAGTTTGGAAGCTCACCCGGCGCAGGACGAAAGCGACGTCAGTTTCAATATTTGTTCACGCGACATAATCGAGATGTGCTGCAACGAGCGGTCATCTGGTGCATCCAGCTACCACCTTCAAATCTGAAACACAATCCATTTCCCGGTTGCGCTGCTGGAAGCGGGCGCGTGGAAAATTGGATCTTAAATGGATTGGGTTTTCAACCACTCGGCCGCTTGCTGGCGCAAAGCAGCTCGGTCTTGTGTGGAGAGGCCCGCGGGATCGAAACGATAGCGGTAATGTAATTTCAATAATTGTTGCAGCAAACTGTGGGTCGCGAACTCGAGTCCGGCGGCGCGGCAGCGGTGAAGCCAGCCTTGCAGGGTTTCTCCGGGCAACCGTGCCAAACCGCGCGCGGCCAGTTTGCGTTCGATGGTGTACACTTCCGAATCGAGCCCCGGCCAATCGCGTCTTCCTTTGACCACCCGGTCATCCTCGTTTCGGCGAGTGCGCTTTTTCTGCAGAAAAAGGCGCCAGACTAAAATCAGGGCGAGCGGCGCAATCAACCACGGCGCCAGAGTCGAGAAGAGGTTTTCCTCGCCGAGGTAGCGCCATTTCGAGAAGTAAAACCAGATTTGCGACCCGAAATCCTGGAACGGTTCCCAGGCGGACGCTTGCTGCTCTTCCGCTGCGTTCCACGAGGCGGGTGTGGCATCGAAATCCTGCCAAACGCCGCCTAAATGGACAATCGCCCAGGCATGCGCGTGGCGGTCGCGAACGATGTAGGTGTTCCCTTTCCGATCGGTTTCCTGCACGGCATAACCGGTGGCGTAGCGCGCCGGAAGTCCCGCCTTGCGCAAGAGGAGGACCGCAGCGCTGGCAAAATATTCGCAATGCCCGGCGCGCGTTTCGGTGAGGAACCGGCCCAGCGCGGTGCGTGTTTGCGCGAACGTTTGCTGGTTCTCCGGCACGTACAAGCTGTATTTGAACTGGGCTTGAAAAAACTGTTCAAGCACTCTCAGCTTTTCCACATCCGGCAACCCGCGCAATCGAAGATCACGCACGATTTTTTCCAGCACCGCCGACTCGCGTTCCGGCACATGCAAATCGACGGTGTCCGGTTCGGCATCGCGCACACTGCCTGGATCGATGAGCGCTCGATAATTCAACAACCCCGGGCCTTCCCGAATCCGCACAACGCCCAACGGACTGGTTTCCATGCTCGAGACGGGGAGACTTTGCACCTGGGTGGTGGCCATCGGAAGTGAGAGCAGCCCGCGGCCTCGCTTCAAATACGAATACACCCGCACGCACGGTTCAGCGGACTTGTTGGTGAGAAGAATCCAGCTGGTTGTGTCGGCTTCGGGCAGGACCTGTTCGAAATCCTTTTTCGTCGCGAGCCAGGTGGTTTGCCTCAGAAAATCGTAGCTCGCCTGCCGTAACAAATGCGGCATGCGTTGGCCTTCCGGTTCCACCCGCAACACGATTCGCCCCGATTGTTTCAAACTGCCGATCTGCCCCATGGCGGTGCGGGTTTCATAAGCGTCGAAACCGCGCCGGCCGAATTTGGCGAACCAGCCGGAAACCGCGCCTTCCAGGTAATTTTGAAGCTGGTTCAATTGCAGTTGCCCAAAATACCCAATCCCAGCCGCGGCCAAAAAAGAACCTGCCCACAGCACCGGCGAAAGGCAGCGCGGCCGCGCCGCCCAAAAAGCCCAGCCACACAGAAAAGTGAGCGCCACGTAAAACCAAACTTCGCGCCGATTCGCGGCTCCGGCTGCAAGCAGGCAGATAGCGAAATAGGCCCAGCTCACGTTCAGGCGGCTCACCGGCGCCGCGAAGGGAGAAGGTTTCGTCAGGCGCATGAACCAGGAAAAGGTGCTCAGCGGAATCGTCTCGCGCGCGCTGTAAGCCTGCCCAAGCGCCATCGGGAAAAAGAGAATGGGAAACCACTGGAAAAAAGCGAACGCACTCGTGATCGGCTCCTCCGCGGTGTAACGGTAAACAAAGGCGCCCACAAACAGCAGCGCGCACAAATCCCAAATGCGATTGAAATCTTTGTCCGAAAAATCCCAGCGCCAGCGGAACAGCCGCGCCGCTTCCAGCAAAATAGCCAGCGTTCCAGCCACCGAGGGAAAGCCCGTTTGCCATCCCCAAAAGAGCAGAGCGGCGCCCATCAACAAAGCAGGCGTTCTCATAGGCGCAACAATCCCTCCGCGATCCGGCCGGCCTCGAGGATGTGAAATGAGGCCGGTCGTTCCGCAACCGGAATAGCCTCGATCCGGCGTTTGCTGCTCGCATCCGTCACCACCAGCACTTTCAAAGGAATGCCCTGTGCCTCGATTTTTCGCACCAGATTGCGGCGCGCTTCATCCCAGTCCAAAAAAACGGCGATGCATCCGCTCACCGCGGCCAAGTGTTGCATGACGAGATGTTCCAGGCGGTCGAACGGCTGCTCCGTGCAGGGATTGACCGAAGCCAGGATTTCCAGAATTTGTTCCGTGTGGCCCACGCCGCGTCCGGCCGTGAAACAAAAGGCCTGCGGCCCGACAAACATGAGGTCGAGCAGCGAATCTTGCGTTTGAATCGTGCAGGCGAACGAAGCGGCAATCGAGACCGCCTCCTCAAAAATCTGGTCCTGCGGGCGATCCAGAAATGTGTCCAGAATCAAAGCATGCCGCACAAAAAACTCATCCTGGAATTCTTTGACGATCAATTCGCCGGTCTTAACCGAGCTGCGCCAGTGAACATGTCTCAAAGGGTCGCCGCGCCGATAATCTCGCAACGACATGAATTCTTCGGATTCACCCACTGAGGCGGCGAGCGCGACTCCGCCCTGTTGATATTGGCGCGTGCCCGGCAGCGCGAGCGTAGGAATGAAGTAGCGCTTCGGTAACACCAGCAATGATTGCGGAGCGGCAATATCGCGCAACGATCGGACCAGCCCGAATGGATCCGGCGCCGCAACGGTCATGCTGCGCAAATGCACCATGCCCCTGCGCAACGGAAGCAATTCCACCGTCACATCGGTCTTCACTCCGGGCGCGAGCGGCGGCAACGCATGTTCGCGCACATGGGCCGTTTGTTTGCGAGCCGTGAGCCAGCTCCAGCGGTAATAACAAAAGGTGCGATCAAAGGCATTGCGCCTGGCTTCACCTGGCTCGGGAATTTCGATGAATTCCTTCAGCGTCGGCCGCGGATCGGCAGGGTTATCCAGCAGCGTCAAACTGCGCTCGACCTTTTTTGAATGATTCACCAGCTCGACGCGGTACTTGAGAGGAATCCCGGCGGTGCCATAGCGCGGCAAAAAACGACGCGCCGAAACATTCGGCCGAAATCCAAATCGCCACCCGAATGAAACCAGCAGCAAGGCCAGCAACAAAGTAAACCCCTGATAAGCGACAGTCAGATTTGTATCGATGCCAATGCCCCCTGCGGCCAGCATACCGGCCAGCACCAGCAAACCGGCCGGCGTCAGCCGCCGCCGAAACCAATACTTCAACGACGAGGAACGGCGGTAATTTCGATACAGGAGTTCCTTGAAAGCATCGAGAAAGCGCTGATTGCGTTCGATGCCTGCGAGCGGCTGAATCGTTGTGACAACCGGCAAGCTCACGCGGGCACAGGAATGGTTTTAAGAATCTCTTCCACCACGCTCCGCGCTGTCAGGCCGGAAAAGCGCGCTTGAGGTTCGAGGCCGAGCCGATGCGCAATCACTGAAACGGCGATTTCCTGAACATGATCGGGCGTAACGAAGGTCTCCCCATCAAACAACGCCAATGCCTGTGCTACCTTCATCAGCGTCAATGAAGCGCGCGGACTGGCCCCGAGTTGCACCCCGGGCACCTTGCGGCTCGCCCCGACGAGGTCCACGATGTAGCGCTTCAACTCGTCACTAACCCGGATTTCCTTCACGGCCCGGCGAAGCACCAGGACATCTTCCAACGAAACGCACGGCTCGATTTTTTCCAACGGATGCTGCTTTTCCTGCGCGGAAAGGATCGCCACTTCATCGGCCGCGTCCACATAACCGAGGCTGAACTGAAGTGCGAATCGGTCCATTTGCGCCTCAGGCAACGGATAGGTGCCGCGGAATTCCACCGGGTTTTGCGTCGCCACCACGAAGAACAGATCGGGCAGGCTGCGCCGTTCGCCTTCAACGCTCACTTGCCCTTCGCCCATGGCTTCGAGCAGCGCCGATTGCGTTCGCGGAGAAGCGCGGTTGATTTCGTCGGCCAGCAGAATGTTGGTAAACACCGGCCCTTCATGAAAATGAAACTGCTGATCCCGCTGATCGAAAATGGAAACCCCAAGAATGTCGGAAGGCAGCAGATCGGGGGTGAATTGAATCCGCTTGAAGCGCGCATCGATGGATCGCGCCAAGGCTTTGGCCAAAGTGGTTTTGCCGGTGCCCGGAAAATCTTCCAGGAGCACATGCCCGCCCGTGGCAAATGCCGAGAGCAGTTTGCGCACGGCCGCCCGCTGGCCGGTCATCACCTGCTCAATGTTGGCCGCGATCCGATGAAAGATTTTGGCCGGGGCTAAAGTCATTGTAATCATCGCTCAATATTTGAGCACACAATCCGCCAAAAGTTGCGCTTCTCCAGAAAAAATTTGCCAGCTCACGCCAAAACAGACACAGACGTAATGCGGCGCGATCATCCCAAATCTCAGAAGCCGAACAGGACCTGGGGCAGCCCGCCCAAAAGTCCAAAAATGAGCCGGTTCCGCGGCTTTGGGTCCGATCGAATTCCAGCGCGGACAACGCTTGCCGTTCTCACCGACACAAGACGGCGTCGTGTTCGGGCGCGGATTCGGCTTGGGCTGCCAGCCGTTGCACCACGCACGCCGCTGCTGCAAAACCAAAAGCTCCCGTGACAAAGCACGCGGTGCCATAGCCGCTCTGGCAATCGAGCCGCAAATCGAGCTCGTCGCCCGGTTGCGCGCAGATCGTTCCATCCTTTTGTGGAAACACCGGGGGCTCCGGTGAACAGACACAGGGCACCTCAAACGGAACTTCTCCTCGCGGAAATCCATGCCGTTTGCGCAGCAAGCGCCTCACTTCCTGAAGCAGCCGATCGTGACTCGACAACGCCAGATCGATCACACGCACCGCAGTCGGATCCCTGCGTCCCCCGGCTGCGCCAGTCGTGACCACCGGAATGCCACGCGCGCGGCATTTGGAGATGAGCAGTGATTTGCGAGACGGGCTGTCAATCGCATCCACTACAAAATCAAAAGACGGAGCAAGGAGTTCGTCGGCATTCGAGGGGAGGAAGAAACTGCGAATCGGATTCACCGCGCATTCCGGATTGATCAACCGGATGCGTTCGGCCAGGACATCGACCTTCGCCTGGCCAAAAGTCCCGTGCCAGGCGTGCAATTGGCGGTTCGTGTTGCTGATGCAGACGTCGTCGAGATCGACCAACGTCAGCCGGCCCAATCCCGATCGTGCCAGCGCTTCGGCGGTCCAGGAGCCGACGCCGCCCAGGCCGATAATCGCGACGTGAGCCTGCTGCAAGCGCCGCAGGCCCGGCACGGAAATCAAGCGGCCAATGCCGCTGAAACGGGCTTCAAAACTGTTCATTGGGTCGTTTATCTACCGGCAAACCAAAAATTTTCAAGGCGCGGCCTGCTGGGGTCCGGAGCGCGGGTCAGCGACCCGCAGCAGCTGCGCAATGTGAAGCGCGGGAGAAATAGAGAAGCGTCTCTCGCACGGAAACGCGCTGCGGCTTGCAAAGCCGCGGTCCCGCGGGTCAGCGACCCGCAGCAGCTGCGCGCAGAGCGAGGCGCGGGAGAAAAAGTGAAGCGTCTTTAGCACGGGAGCGCGCTGCGGCTTGCAAAGCCGCGGTCCGGAGCGCGGGTCTGCGACCCGCAGCAGCTGCGCATTGCGAGACGCGAGAGAAATAGTGAAGCGTCTTTCGCACGGGAGCGTGCTGCGGCTTGCAAAGCCGCGGTCCGGAGCGCGGGTCTGCGACCCGCAGCAGCTGCGCAGAGCGAGGCGCGGGAGAGATAGAGAAGCGTCTTTCGCACGGGAACGTGCTGCGGCTTGCAAAGCCGCGGCGCGGGTCTGCGACCCGCAGCAGCTGCGCGCAGAGCGAGGTGCGGGCGAAATG
>JBFMDG010000301.1:0-8515 GCA_040754135.1 Verrucomicrobiota bacterium | reverse complement strand
TGATCAGCAGGTTGAGGCTGGTAGTGAGGATGTGCGCTTTGCCGCCGCTTTCCTGCGCCACTTCAGTCGTCTTCGGCGCCCAAGTCACACAGCCGGCGAGCCGATTCCGGCCTTCTTTCAATTCCCGGAGAAACACGTCGCCGGCCGCAAAAGCATCTTTGGCAAAGACAAGATTCAATTTTTCGGGATCGGCCTTTTCGCTCAAAGCACTCAACATGTGAATCGCCAGACCGGCTTCTTGCGCCAGGTAACGAATAAAAAAATCGGCCTCGGTAAATTGCGCCGTGACCAACACTTTGCCTTTGAGATTGTTGATGCGCTTGATTTCGCGGCTGACCACCACGCCATCGGCGCCGCGTGAAAAGCCGATTTGCGCGGGGACGACGATTTGAAATTGTTTCCCGTAGATGGCCAACACATCCACCGTGGTGGCGGATGCGGCCATCTTGCCGCTGTTGAGCGCCGACCAGCTCTCTTCTTCGCTGAGGGTGATTTTGACTTTGAACCCGTGCTTTTTGAAAAAGAAAGAATTCGTATTCGCCTCGAGTCCGCCATTGGCGACGATCAACCCGGAATAGCCGGCGTATTCACTTAACTCGATCTCCACCGTGTTGTCCTTGGGAAGGTAGGCCGCCGGAGCCCCCAGCGCCGGAATTTCCGTTTGCGTATCGACCAGTTCAGCCGGTGGCGGCGCCTCTTTCGGTTCGAGATTCGCCGATGAATCGCCCGGCCGTGTTCCGGGCGATGTGGCCACCGGCACAGTCGGCGCCCGGCCGGGAGCGAGTTTGTGCCACCATTTCCAGGCGCCAAGCACGACCACGCCAAGAATCAGCAGCGTCAGAACGATTTTTCCGCGCGTCGTCATGAGGCAACGGGAGGCATCGAGCTGGGTGAAGGAGAAACCTTCGGGCAAAGAAACGCGCCGTGCGCATGCGAAAATTCCAGGCTTCGAATCATTGCGGTTCCAACTCTCATTTCGTTCACATCATTCATGCATTTAAGGCGCCGCCACCAAAAGTCCATGTCTTCCAATCAAAATGCGCCAGTGCGCACTTGGCGCGCGGAAAAATGCAGGGTGCTGGCGCTCATTCCCGCAGGCGTGCGCCTCACGCATCACTCGAGCGTGAACCACTGCGCTTCGACGCGGCGATTCTGGTCGTGGTCTGTTCCGAGCGGTTCTTCCCAGCCGCGGCCGACGACATCCAACCGGCCGTCATCCACGTTGTGGCGTTCGCCCAACAACCGTTTGATTTCGGCCGCGCGTTGTTTGCTGAAGTCCACCGCGCGCAAAGCCATTTGACGCACGTATTGGTCGCCGCCGCGTTTGCGGAATTCCTCGACCATCGAGTTGTCCACGTGGCCGCGCAGCAAAATAGTTGAACCGGGACTCACTTGCAGGAGCCGTTTGATCGCTTCCAAATTCTTCAAGTTTTCCGGCTTGTTCAAATCGAGTTTGGCCGAATTGGGTTCGAACAGAAAACGGATGTCTTTGCTTAAGAGCGGATCGCCTTCCACCGCAGCCGTGCTCGAAGAACGGATCGGCGCGATGGCAATTTTCTGTTCCTTGAATGCGCCTGAGGCTTCGAGCGCTTTCAAATGGCTCAGGTCAAGAAAACGATCGCCATCGACCGGATCTTTCACCAGCTCGTTTCCATATGCGAACACGGCGGACTGATAAATGCCGCCGTAACTGCCGGCGGCATCAATGGCGCCGGAAAAGAACGCCAGATTTTCCGGCAGGTTCGAAAAATGAACTTTGGCCAGCTCGGCTTTTGTTTCCTCCCGTTGCCACTTGAATGCTTTGCCGATGGTATCGAGATGGGCGTTGGGATTGTCGCGTACCATGCGATTGCCTTCGAGCAATCCTTCCACAAGCCCGGCCATGATTTTTGGATTTTGCTGCGCGAACCCTTTGTTCGCGACAATGATATCAGCCACAATGAGGAGATTGAGGCTGGTCGCGAGAATATGCGCCTTGCCGCCGCTGCCCTCCGCGACTTCCGTCGTTTTCGGAGCCCAAGTGACGCAGCCAGCCAGGGTCGTGCGGCCTGATTGGAGTTCGCTGAGAAACAAATCTCCGGCCGCGAAAGCGTCGGCGCAGAACACCAGATTCAATTTGTCCGGATCGGGCGCGGTTTTCAGATCGGGCAGCATATGAATCTGCAATCCCGCTTCCTGCGCCAGGTATCGGATGAAAAAATCGGCCTCGGTAAATTGCGCGGTGGCGAGAATTTTTCCTTTGAGCGCGTTGATGCGTTTGATTTCGTTGCGCACGACCACGCCATCCGCCCCGCGCGAATAACCGATCTGCGCGGGAACAACCACGTTCATCTGTTTTCCATAGATGGCGAGGACATCGACGGTGGTGGCGGAGACGCCGATTTTGCCGCTGTTAAGCGCGGACCAGCTTTCCTCTTCGCTGAGGGTGATTTTGACTTTGAATCCGTGCTTTTTGAAAAAGACGGAATTCTCATTTGGTTCGAGTCCGCCGTTGGCCACGATCAATCCGGAATAGCCGGCGTACTCGCTCAGTTCAACATCCACCGTATCGTTTTTGGGCAGATAAATCCCGGGCGCAGCAAGCCTGGGCACTTCCTCTTGAGTTTCGACGAGCGCGGCATTGGCAGCGCTGACGTCCGCGGCAGCAGGACGAGCCGGAGCTGCTCCACCGCCGGGAGTGGTGGAGGCAGCGGGCGTAGAACTGGCTGATGGCGGAGCGCCCGGTTGGGACGCGAGCCGCCCCCACCATTTCCAAGCGCCAAAACCGGCCACAGCCAGAATGACGAGAGTAAGTACGAATTTGCCTCGATTTGTCATGGTTCAGTTTTGCAAGGGTGATGTGTTCAATCGCTCATGCCGTTCGCGCATAGGGCACGCGCTGCTTTTTCAGCGCGGCAAGAATATCCAATGCGGCCTGCCGGCCCGTTTCCGCAGCGCCGTTCATGAAGCCTTGGAAATCATAACTGCAATGTTCGCCTGCGAAATAAAGATTACCGACCGGCCGGCCTTCCGCTCCGGCAATGGTCGTCCATTGCCCCGCTTTGTAGCTGGCGTAAGCCGATTTTGTCCACGGATAGGTCGGCCAATGGAATCGCGCGGTCTTGCCATTGTAGGCCTCCTTCAATGTGATGAATTTTACGTCAGCAGCGAACTGCACCCCGAAATGTTTCTTCAGTGCGCCCGCGAGGGTTTGGCCAAAGGCCTGATCCAGTCCCGGCAAAAGTCGTTTCACTTGCTCCTCTGGACTTCCCGCGTTCGTTTCCAGCGCCGCTTTGCCGCCGGAATAAAACGTGATGCCGCCATGCGGGCTCGGTTGTTGGCGGCTATTATCCCAGGCGAGCTGGAATGGTTCATCGGAATAAACATTTCCTGCATACCCGTTTTCCCGCCAAACGCGCGTGTTAAACCCGGCCATCACCTTGGCGCAATTCCCATAACCCAGCTCGGCAATCGCTTTGCGTTTCACCTCCGGCAATTCCACTTGCAGCTCGACCTCGCGCAACAGGGTAAACGGAACGGTCAGGATAACGAAATCCGCCTCGACCTCGCGCGGGCTCGAGGTCGCCACGTCGAAACTCAAGACGAATCCTTCACCCTTGCTCTTGACGCGCACGAGGCGCTGTCCCGTTTGAATTTGGCCGGCCAACCGCGTCGCCAACTCCGTCGTGATGCGGTCGTTTCCGCCCAGCACTTTAAATCGCTCATCGCTCTCACCCAGCAATGCCACCCCATCTTTCGTCTCCGTGGAAATCATGAAGAGCATGTTCAACGAAGACTGTTCATCCGCGTCCATGCCATACTCGGTGACGAACGCCACTTCGAGCAATTCGCGCAGCCACCCGGTCGCGCCGATGCGGTCCAGATACTGAGCGAGCGAGAGATTGTCCAATTCCTTCGCGCCGCCTTCATGCTCGAAATCAACAATCTCCTCAGTGCTGTCGTAATCGGCCTGGATTTTCGGCGCGACGGGCAAAAACGCTTCGATCAATTCTTTTTCCGAGCGCAAGCCTCCATCAAAAAAATAAGCTTCCGCAATCAGGTCGCGCTCGCTTCTTGCCTTCACGTCAATCGTCGGCAGATTGAATTCGCTTATCAGCCGCCGCATTTCCTTGTGGTTCGTATCGATGAACTCGCCGCCGAGTTCCGTCGTCAGGCCAGGCGCAAGAATATCGTGACCGCTGAACATGCGGCCGCCGACTCGAGAACTGCCTTCAAAGATTTCCGCGCGCAATCCGGCGCGGCGCAATCGATAGCCGGCGTTCAGGCCCGCCATGCCCGCGCCGACAATAACCACTCGCGGCGCGTTCGGGCCGGAGAATTTGTCGGCGGTCGCGCACGACGTCCAAAGCGCGCCCGTCCCGGCCGCCAGAGCTGCCACCGAGGCGGTTTTAAGAAAATCGCGACGCGAAACATTCGCGGCAGCGTGGCGCGCTTCGATGAGTTCATCGACGGAAGGGCCATTGGTCCGGCTGGTTTGAACGGCGATGCGCAAGGCACGTTGAAGAGCACCGAATAACGGCGTGCGTCCGGTGTGCCGGATGCGGCGGGGAGCAATCACTTGGTTGTGCATTCGAGTTGTTCTGTTTTGTTGATGAAAAGAATGTTCGGACGTCTGCGGCTTCGGAATTACAAGTTCGTTTTCTCTTTGTAGGTTTTGCGTTGTGGCGCGTCTGCCGAAGCACCTGCCAAAGGCGCGCGGCGAAATCAACCTTCGGCGGCGCGTTCCAATTCGCCACGGCTGACCCCGAGCAACCCCACGTTCAATCCGCCATTTCGCAGCGCGCGCGTCGCTTTCGAGTTGAGCAGCAGAAGCGCGAACAGCCCCACCATCGGAATGAAACTGGCCACGACATAAAGCCAGGGAGTTTCTCCGAGCGCCGAGGCGAGGCGATAAACGAAAATCAGATTGAATACGCCGATGACCAGCATGAGCAGCCGAATCAAAAGCACGACTGGCGACGACTCATCCGCGCCTATCCCCGCCATCACCAGCGCCATGGGAATGACAAGGAGCAATTGAATCAGAATCAGCAAAATGATTTCGCGCTGCCGAAGCCCTACCTGCTTCAACTCGACAGGACTGAATTGGGATGGAACTGGCATCGCAGTGCTTTGCGTTCGGGCAAGGGGCGGCAGCCCCTGATTGCTCTCGACGTTTATTTCTCGGCAATTTTCTGACGTTCGGGAGGCGGCGCGGTGCTGGCCGCCGCTTCGGGTTGAACCATGCCCATTTTCTTTTTGTATTCCTGAAAGAGCATGGCGCCGCGGGCTTTTCTCATTTCCTGCTGCCGCTGCACGTTTGAACCCATCTCCTTCGCCAAATCGAGGGTGGCGCGCATTTGGCCTTCGCCTCCGGCAGCGGATTGACGCAATTGCTGCATCGACTGGCCCATCTCGCCGCCCATCATGCCCTGCAATTCGCCGATCGAACTTTTCATCATGGTAGCGAGGTTTTCGAGTGAACGCCCGATGGCGACGCGCGCTTTGACCGATTCGAATTCGCGCTGGAACCTTTGAATTTCCCGCAGGCTGTTGGCGATGATCTGGGTGTTTTGCTGGTAGAGCTCTTCGAGATTTTTGAGTTGCGCCAGGTTATCGTTCAAATCCTGATCGAGGTTGGCGAGTTCTTCGGCGAAATGCGCTCCGTTCCCTTCATCGTTGGCGGCGACGGCGGCCTGCAGCATGCCTTCGAGTTCGTCGCGCTGGCGCTGCTGCCGCTTGATCTGGTCTTTGAGAAGCGCGATCTGCCCGGCCAATTGTCCGTTGGCGTAATGCGCTTTGTCTGCTTTGGCTTTGGAATCACGGATCCCGCGTTCGACGACCGCCTGGTTGATGGCATCGGTTTCGGTGGCTTGTTCGGCCATGAGGCCGAGCCAGATGAAGATTCGTTTGATGGCTCGAAACATAGAGTCTCTCTGTTATCGGTTAGGGTTTCTTGTCTTCAGCTTCCAACAAAATCTTTTCTTCCAAAATGAACTCGAGTTGCGAGTTCAATTCTTTCTCATCGGCGGCTCCGACAACTGTCGCGCCCAGTTGCTTCACACCGTTGAACACGCTGGCTTTGATGTCGAACGCGACGAAATGATAAAGCACCGCCGTTCCCGAGCGCTCCGCGTCTTTCGTGACTTTGGGAATTGCTGAGACCGGATCGGGTCCTTTGGTGTTGATGCCATCCGTCACCACCAGCACATGCTTCTGTGTCAACGGCGAGCGGAGCACAGTATTTCCAGCCAGGCTCACGGCATCGCCCAGGGGTGTGGAATCTTTGGGAATGCCGGCGCTTTTCAGCCAATTGCGCCATGCCTCCGCTTCAAATGCTCCAAACGGAATGGCGGTGGCCGCTTTCTCACCGCGGAACACGACCAGGGTGGCGTGCAGTTTTTTTCCAGCGCCGCCCGGAGGATTGGCGACCTGATGCAATCGATCGATGATCGCGTTCAAAGCGCGCGCGGCGATTTCGTATTTGGGCGCCATTTTGCCGGAAGCATCCTGAACCGTCTGTTGCATGCTGCCGGAAGTGTCATAAACCACTGCGAGCGCAATCCCTTCTTCTGGCGTTGCCGCCGCCACCGGTTTTTGGGGAGCCTGACCGCAAGCCACCATTCCGGAGAGGAGAATCGCTGCCATCATCCAGAGCATCATGACCGTCAAGACTGGCCGCAACCACCCCACCGCGTGAACATGCGAATCGCTGCTTACGGTCACCGTCTGAAGCAAACGATGGTCGGTATTGTGTGACGATCTCGTTTTCATGGCGGCATCATTTTCCGGCCCGGAACGAAACCCTCAATTATGATTCCCGGAAATCATTGTAAAGCCAGGGATCGCGCGAACAGGCCGCTGGTAAACCGAAGCCGTTGCTGATCTCAAGGCATCGAACGGCACCGGACTTCACGTCGCGCACCCAAACTTGCGGCCCGACGACATTGGCCTGGCCTGAACGGCCGAGACACTAGACGCGCGGGTATTCCCAACCCTTGCGATAATCGCGACGCAACAGCGTGTTGGCATACTCATCCCCGACCACGCGTTCCTTGTGGCCGTCCCATTCGATCGTTCTCCCGGTGCGAAGCGCGATCATCCCCAACAAGCTCATGTTGGTCGAGCGATGCGCGATTTCGATGTCGCAAACCGGGCGCCGGCCGGTCTTGACGCATTCGATGAAATTCTCCCAGAGCTGCGCGATGTTCTGGCCATCGGGCTCGTTGAGTTTCGCGTCTTCATGCAGCACCGGTTTCCGTTTGTCCGCCGGATAAAAAGTCCAGCCTGTTTGCCAGGCCATGTGAAACGTGCCTTCGGTGCCGTAAAAATAGCAGCCGACGTTTTCGCCTTTTTCCGCTTCATTGGCGGCATATTGGCGGTGTTCCCAAACGGTCGTGAATGTTTCGAATTCGAAATGGGCCACCTGCGTGTCCGGGGCATCGGAGGTTTGCCAATCTTCGCTGAGCACGGCTGGGCCTTTGATATGACGCCCGCCGGTTGAAGAAATCCGCCGCGGATATTTTTCCTCGGTCCACCAGAGGATTTGATCCATCCAATGGATTCCCCAATCGCCCAAAGTGCCATTGGCATAATCGAGATAATTGCGAAAACCTCGCGGATGAATGCCTCCCGCCCAGGGATTCTCCGGGCTATTGCCGTTATAAGGCCGAAGCGGCGCCGGACCGCACCATAAATCCCAGTCGAGTTCCTTCGGCGGCGCAGTATTCCGGCGAGGCTGTTCCGGTCCGCCCCCGTAATGCACAAATGCGCGAACCATTCCGATCTTTCCCGCTTTGCCTTCCTTCAAGAATTTCATTCCCGAAACGTTGTGCGGCGAAACGCGCCGATGCGTCCCAACCTGCACCACGCGATCGTACTTTCGTGCCGCGTTCACCATGGCGCGGCCTTCCATAATGGTGTGACCGATCGGTTTCTCGACATAGACATGCGCGCCGTTTTTCACGGCTTCAATCATCATGAGCGGATGCCAGTGGTCCGGCGTGCCCACGATGACAATCTCCGGTTTTTCTTTTTCGATCAGTTCGCGATAATCCTTGTAAGTGCGCGGCTTGTCTCCGGAGAGTTTTTCGATATCGGCAACAGCCGGTTTCAACTGACGCTCATCGACGTCGCACATGCCGACGACTTTGACCGTGCCGGAAGCGACGGCGGTGCGAAGGATGTTCATGCCCCACCAACCGGTGCCAAGCAGCGCGGTGGTGTATTTCTTTTCAATCTTTTCCGCGCCTAAAATGGGAACAGCCGCAAAAGCAGCACTGGCGCTCATGGAAGTTTTAAGGAAGTGGCGGCGATTCATAGTCATTTCGCAATCCTCGCTCTGAATTCGAGTCACAGTGTTGGTAACGCGTGGATTGCAAAGTTTGCCTGAGGTTAAGTCAAGCGGAAAACCCCGCGCGCACAGCCTTGAAAGTGTCTCGCGCCATTGCCGGGGGCAGGGCAATCCGTGCGTGCAAACCGCCCGGCAACAATGCCGGGTTCGAGAGTAATTCGAAGTGGAAGACCGTCTAAATGG
>JBFMDG010000300.1:0-8532 GCA_040754135.1 Verrucomicrobiota bacterium | reverse complement strand
GCGGTGAATGTGAAACTGATGAAGACCGCGGGAATCACCGGCGCGTTTGAAGCCCTTCAGGCCGCGCGCAATGCCGGACTGAAAACGATGCTCGGCTGCATGATCGAATCGAGCGTTCTCATCAGCGCCGCCGCTCAACTCGCCGAATTGACCGATTACCTCGATATCGACGGCAACTTGCTCATCAGGAATGATCCTTTTGTCGGACCGACGGCGGAGCGGGGGATGATTTCCTTCACAAACGCGAGCGAACCGTTCGGGCTCCGCGTCGTTCCGCGCGCGGGTTAACGGATAGAAAAAGCTTCGCAGCAGCCGGCAAAACCGTTGAGGTTCCAGCCCATTTTATTTTGCCGCCATGGCTTCTGATTCCTGCGCGGAACCGGCGTGATCCTCGTCGTGCGTTGATTGGCGCCGGGGATAACCGGCATCAGTTGGTGAAATGGCCCGCAACCGTTCGATGATTCCCGGAAGATATTTGAGCAGGTGATCGACTTCCTCTTCGGTGTTGTAAATGCCAAGACTGAAGCGGACCGAACCACGCGCTCGCGCCGGGCTCAGACTCATGGCCGTGAGCACATGCGATGGATCGAGCGATCCGGTGGTGCAGGCAGAACCGCTGGAAGCGCACACCCCCACTTGATCGAGCAAAAGCAAAATGGCCTCCGCCTCCAATCCTTCGAAAGCGATGTTGGTGGTGTTGGGCAGCCGCGGCTCTTTGGCGCCATTGCGAACCGTTTTGGGAATGGTGCGGAGTATCGCGGCTTCGAGCCGGTCGCGCAGGCCACGAACCCGAGTGTCTTCGTCGCGCAAAGTCGCCAGCGCGAGTTCGGCGGCCCGCCCGAACCCGACCATGTAAGCGACATTTTCAGTTCCACCGCGGCGGCCTCGTTCTTGATGGCCGCCGATGACGTAAGGATGGAATTTCGTGCGGCGCTTTACAAACAGTGCGCCGATGCCTTTTGGCGCATGAAGTTTATGCGCCGAGAGAGAAAGGAAATCGACTCCGAGCGCTTTGACATCCAGTTTGATCTTGCCAGGAGTTTGCACCGCATCCGTGTGGCACAAGACGCCTTTGCTGCGACAGATGGCGGCGATTTCTTCGATCGGAAAAATCACGCCGGTTTCGTTGTTGGCCAGCATCACGGAAACGATCGCGGTATCGGGCCGGATGGACTGCTCCAACAAATGCAAATCCAACGAGCCGTCCGATTCCACCGGCAGATAAGTCACTTCATAGCCGCGTTGCCGCAGGTATTCGCCGTATTTGATATTGGCGGAATGTTCGACAGCCGTGGTGAGGACGTGGCGCTTTCCGGGCTGGGCGACGAGCGCGCTATGAATCGCGGCGTTGTTGCTTTCCGTGCCGCAACTGGTGAAAACGATTTCGCGCGCATCAGCTTGAAGCAGCGCGGCGACCTTTTCACGCGCCTGTTCGATGGCTTGATTGACCTGGTTGCCAAAACTGTAGGCGCTGGACGGGTTCCCCCATAACTCGGTCCAAAAGGGAAGCATCGCCTCCACCACTTCCGGAGCGACGCGAGTGGTGGCGTTGTTGTCGAAATAATAGATTTTCCGCTGATTCATACTGCAATGGCCGTGGCGAGCCACGGACTGAAACTCGGGCGCGCCGGCGCAGAGTGCAAGTGTCGATTTAAACCGGCAGCATTGAGCGAAAGCAAAGCTTTTTTCGGTTGGCTGCGGCCCGCCCGGTTGTTTCGCCCTTCCATGGCTCGGCCTTTTTTTCCCAGCCTGTTTCGCTTAAAAATTCTTATCAAAATTTCTGCTTAAAATTTCTTGCCAGGGGTCAAGGTTCTGCTAGAAAAAATCTCGTCGGTTTCAACAATCAAACAAAGGAACTATTATGGGAAAATCACTCACACAAAAACTTTCCATCGCGCTTTTGGCGTTGTTCGCGATGGCAACAGGGGTCCAGGCTGCCGACGAAAAACCTGCCAAACCCGGTAAAGACGAAAAGAAAGAGGCGCGACAAGCCCGCTATCCGTTTAACGGAAAACTCGATTCCGTGGATAAGACCGCCATGACCGTCACGGTGGCAGGCAAGGAAAACAAACGCATCCTGCATATCACTTCCGAAACCCGCATTATGAAAGCGGGAAAACCGGCCACGCTGGATGATGCCGTGGTCGGCGAAGCGATCGGTGGTCAGGCTCTCAAAACTCCCGATGGCAAGGAGCAAGCCGTTTCCCTCCGTTTGGGAGCGAAACCGGACGCGCCGGAAAAGAAAGAAAAGCCCGCCAAAAAAGATAAAAAACAGCAGGATAACTAACCGCCTTTAACCCACTCTCCCTTAACACAAGCAGGCCTTCGGGCCTGCTTTTTTATTGGCATCAGCGGCGCCACCAACTTCGGCCGCCCCGAGCCGGCCCGCCATCACCGCGATTTTGACTTCGCAACTGTTGCACCAGCAACTGGCTGCGGGCCGCTGTCAACGCCATGATAAATTCGTCGTATGTTTGAAATCGTTCCGCCGGGCTTTTCGCCATCGCGCGAACCAGCGCTTCACTGGTGGGAAGGGTGACTTCGGGCACGACCAAATGCGGCGGGGTCATGGGCGTGTGAATGTGCGCGGCAATAATTTCATCGATGGTAGGCGCTTCAAAAGGCACATGGCCGGTCAACGCGTGATACAACGTGCCCGCCAGGCTGTACATGTCCGAAAGGAAATCCTCGCGTTCGCGTTTGATTTTTTCCGGCGCAATGTAGTACGGCGTTCCCCAAACCGCTTCTTCTTCGTCGTCCGACTCAACGTTGCGAGCCAATCCGAAATCGACCAGCTTGGGTTCGCCATCGGCATTGAAGAGAATGTTGCCCGGTTTGATGTCGCGATGGAGCAGGTTGTGTTTGAGGGCGGTGTCGAGCGCGGAGGCCACCTTCGTGCCGATGTCGAGCACGTCGAGCTCGGGAAGGCGCTGCTCTTTTTCGATGCGGCTGTCGAGGCTGCCGCAATCGGCCAGTTCCATGGCGAGGTAGCGCTGCCCCTCGGATTCATCGAAGACATAAATGTGAATGATGTTGGTATGATTGAGTGCGGCGCAGGCGCGGGCTTCGCGATAAAAACTTTCAAGAGCTTGCGGGTCATTGACGAGTTCTTCTTTCATCACCTTGACCGCCAATTCACGCAGCAAAATGGTGTCGAAAGCGCGATAGACGGTCCCCATGCCGCCCGAGGCAATCGGCGACCGCAGTTCGAATTGCCGAAGCATTTTCGGCATCATGACTGCGGAGCCGCACTTGCTGCAGGGCACTGTGGAAAGGGGCGCCAGATCACCGGGAATAAAGACCTTCACGCCACACCCACTGCAGGAGACCATTTTCAACGGCTTTCGACCTTCAGCAGACTCAACCATGTCAGCACGCACCATAGCATTCTGAATTGAGCCGACAAGTTTTTGGTTCAAGGCGGGCGCCGCATGACGCCGGATCAGGCCGGAGCCGTTGCCAACAGCGCGGAGTTTGGAAGCGCACCTGGCCGCGGCGACACAAGGAAGCGGCCGGATTGCGCCGCGCTGGCTTAAAACGAACTCGCTCTCGATTTGTCGAAGTTCTGGTCATTCAGCCAGGTTGATGACTTGGATCGGCAAGCCAGGGCCGGTTGCTTATGCCGGCAAACGGCGGCCGAGAACGGAGACCTCCAATTCCATATGAACTTAAAGGGTATGATGCGAAAGCAAACCGGTTTCACTCTGATCGAACTGCTCGTGGTAATCGCCATTATCGGCATTCTGGCCAGCATGCTCCTTCCGGCTGTCAGCCGCGGCAAAGAACAGGCCCACACTGCCACCTGCCTGAATAACCTTCGGCAAATGGGAATCGCGATGAAGCTTTATGCGGACGATCACGACTTCAAGTTTCCAACCAAATGGGTGCGCGATATCGATCCCGTCACCCAACAACCTTTGCCCGGATTCAAAAGCGCGCAATTCACGATGGGGGGTTTCGATCCACTGCCAGGATGCCGCGCCTCGATTTATCCTTCATCCATCGCGCGGCCGCTGTTTTATTACATCAAACCGTCGGAAGTGTTTCGATGCCCCAAAGATCGTGGCCAGCGGATCCTCCCGTGCCTTTGCGATGCTTCCGAAAAGCAAAAGCCTTCCAACTTCGCCACCATCGGTTGCAGTTATCAATACAACGCCGGCGCGCTGAATTTGTTGGCCGAGGGCGGCACACGATACCCACAAGCGGATGCCATGAATGGGCTGGCCGAAAAATCGGAATCGTGGGTGACGGATCCGACGCGGTACATTCTGATGCATGAACCACCAGCCCGGCTCTACACCTGCATCAACGCTCCGCCAGAATGGTATCAATGGCATTTCGCCCAGGGCCCGACGGATATCCAGGATCCGCGTTATGCCCGGCAACAATTCATTTCTCCGGTGCTGTTCGTCGATGGCCATTGTGCCACGCACAATTTTTCGAAGTCACTTGCGGGCGATCCTTATTATCCGTATGAGGAAACGCGCAACTGGATCTGGTACAAACCTGCTTCGCAAATTGCGGCGGACCGGTAATGTTGCTTGAACGTATGGGCGAATTGATTTCCTGTTCGCGCGAAGTTTCGCTTCAACGCCTGCCGCTTTTTCTAAAGTCGCTTCTCGCAGGTTTGATTTCCGGCGGGCTCACGGAAGAACAGGCGCGCGATGCCGTTCGTGATTTCGTATTGGCCGAATGCCTTCAATGCAAAGTCGCGGTCAAAGGAGAGGAGTTGTTGGATGTCATCAGCGATCCAGCCCCGCAGGCGGTCTCTCCCAAAACCGAACGCCTGCGCCAGGGCTATTGCGCCCGCAGCCAGTGCCCGTCTTACTTTTTGCAGTTGTCCTTCCGATCGATGCCGGGAGTCGATTGGAAGAAAATCGTCGCTCAATCCGAGCAGATGGACGGAGAACAACGGCAGGAAACAACCCTGAATGAGGAGGCCGATCGGCGCGCCGCGCACCTGCGAAACCGGCGATTGCGTCTCATACGAATCGCCGCCGGAGTGGTGATCATTCTGATCCTGTTGCTCATCCGGCAATGGTACACCGGCCGGCGGATTCCGTTATTGCAACCCAAAGGAAATTTCCAGGCAGATCCGGCGTCGATTTACGACCGCCCGCCTGATCGGTGAAACGAAATGCGTGTTGGGGCGTTGACCGAACGGCGGTTATCCGCTTCAAAAGCGGAGACATTGCCTCGAAGGCACGCGCAGAAAAACTGCATAAAACTGAATAAAGCATTGACATCCGGGGGCAATTCCAGTTTTTTAGCGCTCCAAATCGAAACATGAACTCCATGTTCACAGTAAAAATCAACGCGGTGAGCCGCCAGTGCTCCGCCGGCATGCTGCCGGGCTGGCACATCGGTGCTCGCCTCGCTGGCGACGTGGAGGAAAGAAGCTAAGAGAAACGATTTCCAAAAAACCCACGGTTGCCAGGCAGCCGTGGGTTTTCTGTTTTTAATACCCCGACTGCCGCAGCCGTGGCTGAAAGCAAATTATGAAAAAACGAACAGCCACATTATCGGCGCAATTCGATCCGGGCCATCCCTTCGAGGTGACGCCCCGCGCGGCCTCGCGTCGCGCCATCGAACAATTGTTGGAAGAATTGAAACAACGCCTGCTCGAAGAACGGGTCTTTGAAACGGATGAACCGGGACTGATGCAAAGTTTGCGTGGCGCGGCTGCGGACGCAGCGGCCCTGGCCTGGCTCACGCCCTTCCCGCTCCTGGTCTATCCGGTTTTGTTTGAAGAAATCGCCGAGCGTGCGCGTCAGCATGCCGTTCTTCAGGCGAAAATCCGCCATCGCACCAGCGGTTTAGTGGTCGCGTGACATGACATCTTGTGGGGAAACAACCGGCTCCGGCACTGGACTCGATCTCCAGTGACCGGACGCCTGGTTTTCAGAATATCATCCGCATCCTGGACCATTTGGTGGAAATGATGATCGGCAGCGAATGATGATCGGCATCGGACCGCTCCATTCCTTAAAGCAAAATTCTCAGGATGGCGGAAGGCCGAGTTTAAAAATCAGTTCAACAGCCGATACCAGTTATCGCGTTGCTTTGGCTCATATCCCAAATCCGTGATGAGCCGCTGCATATCGGCCACGCCCATGCGGAAGGTGGTGCCGGCCTGGCTGACCACATTTTCTTCAATCATGATGCTGCCCAGATCATTCGCGCCAAATTTCAAGGCGATCTGCCCGATTTCCTGGCCTTGAGTCACCCATGAGCTTTGAATGTTTGGAATGTTGTCCAGGTAAATCCGGCTCAACGCCTGCATGCGCAAATACTCGTGCGCACCCGCCGTCGGCGCTTTCAATCGCGTATTCTCCGCTTGAAAAGTCCAGGCAATGAATGCCGTAAACCCTTTCGTTTTGTCCTGCTGCGCCCGCACCCGTTCCAAATGCTCGATGCGTTCTTCCACTGTTTCGACGTGTCCAAACATCATTGTGGCCGTCGAGTTCAAGCCGAGGCGATGCGCCACATCCATCACGCTCAGCCAATCATCACTCATGGCTTTGAGCGGAGAAATGCGCTTGCGAACGCGATCGACCAGAATTTCCCCGCCTCCCCCGGGAATCGAGCCGAGACCGGCCTCGCGGAATTTCGAAATGATTTCTTCGAGGGGCAATTGAAAGACCTCGCGAAAATGAATGAATTCGCTCGGACTGAACCCGTGAATGTTGATTTGCGGAAATTTGTTTGTGATGTGCGCCAGCAAATCTAAATACCATTGCATCGTCAATTTGGGGTGATGCCCTCCTTGCATGAGAATCTGCGTCCCGCCCAGCGCCAGCGTCTCTTCGATTTTCCGATCCATCTCCTCGAAGGAAATCACGTAAGCATCCGCGTCTCCTTCCACGCGATAGAACGCGCAGAACTTGCAATAAACATTGCAGACGTTCGTGTAGTTGACGTTCCGGTCGATGATGTAGGTGACAATTTCGTTGCCGCGACCGTTGTAGGCATCGGCTTTGGCGATGTGCCGGCGGCGATCGGCCAAAGCCCCGAGTTCTTCCAAGGGCAATGCGTAGAGACGCTTTGCTTCGGCCGGCGTGATCCGGTTGCCTTCCCAAACCTTTTGCAGCAAATCGTCCAGCGTGGTGTCGTAAATCACGCCGGCAATTATCCGCCTCATCATTGCAAAAACAAGGCGAATGCGGGCGAGGAAAGCCGCGCGCTGCCCGAAACTCTCAGAGAGGATTTACAGGATGAACAGAATTTCGCGCGGCCATTATCCTGTCCCTCCTGTCCATTCTATTCATCCAGTCATGGAATGGCCGAAGGGCTCGCAGATCGGGGTCTCTCGAAGTCAGGAACCGCGCAAGACACTGAATACGCGAAAGAACGGATCTCCGCTCCGATGTTGCCTTCCCTTTTTCGCGTGGTTCGCGTATTTCGCGTTCAATCTAAAAGGGCAAATGGGAAGATGCGACCCGAGTCTGATCACTGCAAAGCCCGCCTTTCCATTCCCGCGCCGCGGCCCCGTTCAAAAAAAATGGCAGCCCTCTGGTGGCATTGTTTGATCAAATCGAACTCGGAAAATCCCCCGTGAAAAAATCTTAGGTTCCCCGGCGTTGTTGCCGCACGCCGTCACATGGCCTTCACGCGCTGGGCGGCTCAATTGGTCATCGTCGGGCTATGGGCACCGGCCTAAAATGTCAAATATGAAGACGCGACCCCGAGTCTCTTAAATACGGGATTGATGCAACCCTTTCAGGGTTGGTTGCCATTGTTCGGCGACCGAACCCAGGGTAGCCGGGTTGCGGCAACCCTGGGCTGAATTATTTCATCCCCGTTGGGGATGATGATGTATGCGTTCTCATGTTTTCGGGGCAGCGCGCAATGTCAGCGTAAACGTCGCGCCGTGACTGGGGACCATCGCTGCGGACACTGAGTGACCCGCCTAATTCCTCCGCCGTCATGGCCGCGCTGTGCAGTCCGAAACCGTGGCCGCCCGCGCGGGTGGTGAAGCCATGATCGAAGAGGCGCGGCATGTTTTCCGGCGCAATGCCGGCGCCATTATCCACAATGCTCACCGCCACCTGTTCGGCGTCGGGCTGGCGCACGCGCACGGTCAATCGGTGGTCCGGGCGGCCGGAAGCGTCGAGGGCGTCTTTGGCATTACGCAGGAGGTTGACCAGAATGTGCAATGCCTTGTGCCGCTCGATGAAATTACGTGCTTGATGTGTTCGATGTTCCGGGTTCGTAGAGTTCCGAGGCTTGCTGCGCTTCGAGATGCTGCGCGAGTTCGCTGAGGTAATCGGGCAAGTGGTGCCCTTGCGGATCCTCGGTCAGAAATCCAGCCAGCTCCGTGCGGCGTGCCTGCAACAGCCGGGCGACTTTGCCCAATTTGACCACGCGCTATTTCCGGATCGCGCGGGTCCGGAGTTCCGTTCCTTGCGAACTTCCCTTCCGAGCTGCCCAACTGGAAATCAAGCCGGACCTCCCGTTCTGAGGACGCCAAACGAATAAGACAATTCTTCGTCACAGAATCCTTTTCCCTATTGACCGTGCGGGCTTGATAGG
>JBFMDG010000299.1:0-8535 GCA_040754135.1 Verrucomicrobiota bacterium | reverse complement strand
ACGGGCTGGCGGCTCAGGAATTGGAAACCGAACGGGGCGCGACTGTGATGTTTCTCGAGGGGGCATCGGGCTCGACTCATAACCTGACGCTGAGTGGAGACGAAGCCGCCCGGCGCATCAAAGCCGCGGTGACGGAAACGTGGTCCAAGGCGATGCCGCAACCGGTGGATCGTTTGTCGGCAGTGAAGCAGCCATTTCGTTTCAAGGTGCGGCAGTTTGACGAAACAGCGGAGGACGAAGCTGTGACGCGCTATTGCCGAAAACGCGTCGGCGCGTATGGCGAGCAGGTCATCCAGGTATTTCGGGAAATGCGCAAAACATTGGCGCCGCAAAGGGGGCAAGAGCGCGAAACGTGGATTCAGGCTCTGCGCATCGGGGATGTAGCGATTGTCGGTGTGCCGGCGGAGTTTTTCACCAAACTGGGCCTCGACATCAAATCGCGTTCTCCATTTCGGAACACTGTTATTGTCGAATTGGCGAACGATTGGATTGGTTATTTGCCCGATCGGGACGCCCATGCGCTGGGCGGTTACCAGGTTTGGACTGGTTACCACAGCTATGCTGAGCCTGGAACGGGAGAGCGCATGGTGGATCAGGCGGTGGAAATGCTGAATCAACTGGCGCGTCCCTGAACCGCGCTGGTTTCGGAGGCGAGGGGTCGATTGCACGGTTTCCATTGTCCCCGATTGTCCGTGTTGTCCCCAATTTTTGCCCTTGCTTTATGCCTGCTTCAGACTCCTTAATTTGACGCGGCACCCAATATTTCCCGAAGACGAAAGGCAAATGGGATGGTTTTTCGTCTGTCAGCGAGGATGTGGCGGGTTGCCCCCAGAACCTAAACCCTAACGTGAGGACCTCTCGTATGCGAAAGAAACTGCTGACCGGAATGGCCGCGGGCCTTTTCCTTTGGGTCGGCGCCCCTAGCCAGGCGGGCACATTTGTGCACAACCTCAACTCCGATCCTTCCGCCGATATCACCTTTGTCGGTGACGCGCGTTGGGTCGATACCGGAAGTTTCGACGGAACGGGCTACATCAGCCTGACAGACGCCGAAAACAGCAAACTCGCCAGCATTATCCTGCCGGATTTTGATCAAGGCGGCTCGATCTCCAGCTTCCAGGCCAAACTCAAACTCCGCATGGGTGGAGGCACGGTCGGCGGCACGATCGCGGATGGCTTCAGCTTCAATTTGACTTCGCCTGACGATCCCGACCTTGTGTCCGGAACGGCCGTTGGGGAAGAAGGCACGACCACCGGATTGGTCATCGCGCTCGATACATTTGATAACGGTAGCGAGGCTCCGGCATTGGATGTGAAATTGGATAACGTTCTCATCGCCCGGGCGCGTGCGGTTGGTCCGAGCACTTTGCTCGATCCCATCTTTGCCGATGCGCAGGGCCGCGGGCTTGTGCTCGACACTCCCGGAGTGGACTGGGCCGACCTGGTCATCAACCTCAACGCCGATGGGGCCCTGACGGTTTCCTGGAAGGGATTGGAGATTTTCACGAATTTGCCGACGGGCTACCGCGGACGGCCCGGGCGCTTCATGCTTGGGGCACGCACTGGCGGAGTGAATGCCAATCATTGGGTGGACAACATTGATGTGACGACCTCGACGGCAACTGCGGGCGGCCCGCATGTCTCCGCGTTTAAACCGCGCGCCCATGGCGGCACCGGATCGCGAACCTCGATCGAATTGGCGGTCACGGACGGCGCCACGGCGCTGGATCCTGCGACCATCAATTTGAAACTGGATGGCGCCACCGTCGCTCACAGCGTGGCCAAGCAAGGGACTGTCTCGACCGTTTCCTTTGCGCCGGCTGAACTCGTCGTCGGATCGACGCACACAGTGGAATTGAGTTATTCGGATAATGGCAATCCGGCGGCGGCGAGCAGTTACAGTTTCCGCTTTTGGGTGAGCTCGCCTTTTGCCCCGAACACGCTGTTTATTGAGGCGGAAGATTTCAATTTCGGCCACGGACTCTGGATCAAGGATCGGCCGATTGGCATGACTGGTGTCTATCCTGGCGGCGATTATCAGGATCTGGGTGATGGGATTGATGGCACCGTAGGCGATGGCAGCGATCTGGGCATTGACTATTTTGAAGTCAACAAAGGAAACGATCAGGCTGTTTATCGTCCCGGCACGGGCGTTGAAGCTGGCAAACGCAACGGGCCGGCAGGACTGAACCGGCTCGATTTCGACGTCCAAATCAATCACGTCGTCGGTTGGAGCGATGCCGGCGACTGGCTTAATTTTACCCGTCAATTCCCGGCATTGGCGGTGGGCAAAGGCTACAAAGTTTACGCGCGACTCGCTTCCGGCGGCGCCGATGAAGCCGCCCAACTCGATCTGGTCACGAGCGGCGCGACCACCACCACACAAACGTTGACCAAGCTCGGTGAATTCCGCGCGCCAGCCACGGGCGGCTGGGATACCTGGCACCTGGTCCCTCTGAAAGATTCCGCCGGCAATGAAACGTTCATTAAGATCAGCGGCGAACGCACCCTCCGATTCACTGTGCTGCCCGGAAACCTCGATTTCGATTATCTGGCTTTCGTGCCCACCGATGTGCCCGCGCTCCTGCCGCCGGCCGTCAGTTCCACCACTCCAGCGGCTAATTCCTTCGCCGCACCGGACCAGACCATTACCGTCGTCATCACCGATCGCGACACCAAAGTCGTCGCCAACACCATCAAGTTGTTCGTAGATGATGTGGACGTCACGTCAGCTTCAACCATCACCGATACGGACGAGGGCGCCACGATTTCTTATAAGCCGGCGACGCTTTTCCCGCCCAATTCCTCGCACAAGTTCAAGCTGACCTTTGAAGATAACGACAGCCCGCCGCAATTGCTCGTCAGTGAAGTCAATTTCGCGGTGGGAGCATACAAGATCGTTCCTGGGAGCAGCGCCTCGAAACCGGGCGATGTCAACACGGCCCTGCCTGGTTTCCGTGCGCGCATTCATCAGATGGCCATTCAGCGTTTCCCGGGCGACGTGAACTTGTCTGCAAACGCGGAACGACAGCTGGCCAACGGTTACATCGATCCGGCAACGGGTCAGCCCTATGAAAACCTGGCCGACCTGAGCAGCGCCGAAGCGGATGGCATCTTCAACGTGCCGGATTTCATTAATTGGACCGGAGATCCGACTGAGGCGGGCAATTTCACTACGGGCAATGGCTTCACTGATCAACCGATTCCGGGCATTCCCGGCTCGACAGGCAGCACCGATAGCATCGCAGCGGAAATTCTGACATTCCTGGATTTGGCGGCGGGCACTTATCGGTTTGGTGTGAACAGCGATGATGGATTCAAAGTCACGGTGGGGCCAAATCCACGCGACGCATTCTCGCCTGTGCTCGGCATTTTTGATGGCGGCCGTGGCGCGGCAGACACGTTGTTTGATTTCTATGTGGAGGCCAGCGGCATTTATCCGTTCCGGCTCACCTGGTGGGAAGGGACTGGTGGCGCAAACGTCGAGTTCTTCATGGTGGACACGAGCACCGGAACGCGCACACTGATCAACAACCGTGATGCGGCCAACCACGTCAAGGCTTACCGCGAGAGCTCGAGCAATCCGGCGTACGTTTCGCGTTTGGTCCCGGCCGTGGACCAACGCGGTGTCGATCCGGACACCGATATCATCGTGGAACTCACTGATGCCAAGACCATCATTGATTCGAGTTCGGTTCAGATCACGCTCGACGGTAATCCTGTCAACGCCGTGGTGAACAAAAATGGGGGAGTAACGACGGCCACGGTGGCCACCGGAGTTGTGCTGGCGCCGCTTTCGGTGCACACCGCAACCTTGAGTTACAAACACGGATCGCCGGCCGAGACCGTGAACCAAACCTGGACCTTTACCGTCGCGAATTATCCGACGTTGCCGATCGGAATTGGATCGGCGCCGGGATCGGGCACGGCCAGTCAGCCTGGTTTCGTGGTCAAGATTCACCAGGTGGACGCGGGGGCGGAATCGTTTAACGCGGGCGATCCGCAAAACAGAATCTCCCGCGCGGAAAGTCAATTGCGCGGTCTTGCGGTTGCCGATGGCGGCGGACCGCGTCCGAATGTCGCTGACCTGAGCGGCGCGGGAACCGACGGACTTTTCTCGATCACCGGCTTGATCAACTGGAGCGGTGACGGCGATCCGGCGGGACCGGATCCAGCGGGCAACTTCAACGCCAACAACAATTACCCTGATGGCCCAATTCCTGGCATTCCGGGAACGACAGGGCATACGGATTATATCGCCGGCGAACTTCGCACGTATGTGGAATTCCCCACCGCCGGCATTTATCGCATGGGCGTAAATAGCGATGACGGATTCCGAGTGAGTCCGGCGGAAGCCGGGGGGCGCGATGGGGTGATCCATATCGATAGTCCGGCCGACATTTCAGGCCCGATTTACACGATTGAAGCCGGCTCTAACTGGGCCGTGCCGCTGGTTGAAATTGGTTCGGTGAGCGGTGAAGTCGTGTTGGCCGATCCACTGGAAGGTTGCCAGGCCTTGGTCAATGCCGAAGCCGTAAAGGGCAAAATCGTCCTGATGTATCGCGGCACTTGCCGTTTCGATAACAAGGCCGCGCATGCCAAGAAAGCCGGAGCCATCGGCGTGATCATTTCCCAGATTCTTCGCGCTGGACAGGTCCGTTCGCCCCTTGAAATGGGTGGCGATCCCACTTTGGGTGCGCTGCCGATTCTTGGGCAAGCAATCCGGATCGACATTCCAGTGACCATGGTTCCGCTGCCCGACGGCGATAAGATGAAGGCAAAATTGAGTGGCGGCACCAAAGTAATGGTGAAGATGGGCTATGAAACAACCACACTCGGTTCGTTTGACGCCGGACGCGGCGCATCCGATACGATCTTCACGTTTAACGTGCCTCAAGCGGGCGTCTATCCCTTCCGCTGCGTCTGGTACGAAGGCGGAGGTGGAGCAAACCTGGAATGGTTCTCCGTCACTAGGGCCGGTGACCGAGTTCTGCTGAATGACGTAGCCCAAGGCGGATTGAAAACGTTCCGTGCACGCACGTTTACGCAGCCTCGTCCTGAATTCACCGTATTCAGAATTCAAGGCGGCAACTTGCATCTGGAATGGACCGGCGGCGGCACACTGGAACTGTCGGATCAAGTCACCGGTCCTTGGGTTGACACTGGTTTGACCAGCCCTGTGGAAGGGGCGATTGATCGACCGGCTCGTTTCGGCAGGATCAAACGGTAATTCCTGCACGGTTTAACTCAAAAGAGGCCGGGTGCAAACGCCCGGCCTCTTTCTTTTTCATTTTTCCATCCATCATCGCTATTCTCGGCATTTGATGAGCGCCCACTCGGTCCTCGCCCTGAAAATCGCGAAGCGACTCCTTTTGATCCTGATCTTCTTCACAAGCGACTCGAGTCGCGTCACGCTCGCAGCCGCTCCCCCAGACGCACCTTCGCCTCCCGTCGAAGCGCTGAAATCTTTCCGGTTGGCAGACGCAAATCTCATCATTGAACGGGTCGCCTCCGAACCCGAAGTGGTCAGTCCCGTGGCCATGGCCTTCGACGCCGATGGCAATTTGTTTGTGGCCGAGATGAGCGATTATCCCAAAGGACCTCCCGGCGGGCGCATTCGTTTTTTACAGGATCGGGATGGCGACGGCGAATTCGAGCACGCGCTCGTTTACGCCGAACAACTGCCATTTCCTAACGGCGTGTTGCCGTGGAATGGCGGCGTCCTGGTCACAGCCGCGCCTGACATTCTTTTCCTTCGCGATACCAATGGAGACGGCCAGGCGGATGAACGGCGCGTTCTATTCACCGGGTTCGGAACAGGAAATCAGCAACTCCGCGTCAATGGTTTGACCTGGGGCCTGGACAACTGGGTTTACGGAGCGAACGGCCGCAACGATGGCGAAATCCGGCGCGCAGATTCTCCCGACGCGCCTTCGATTTCAATTCGGCGCCGGGATTTTCGCTTTCAACCGGCCACAGGCGAGTTCGAATCATTGGCCGGTCCGAGTCAGTTCGGTTGCGCTCGGAACGATTGGGGCGATCGCTTTCTTTCCTGGAACACCATTCTAATCCGGCATGTCGTGATCGAACAACGCTACTTGAATCGCAATCCATTCCTCACCAATCCGGAATCGATTCAAAACTTGGCGCCACCTGACGAGGCCGGAGAAGTGTTTCCCCTCACGCCCGCACCGCTCGTGTTCAATGAAGAATCATCGAGCCACTTCAACGCGCTCGCCGGACTTACCCTCTTTCGGGGCGACGCGCTGGGACCTGAGTACGCAGGCAATGCATTTGCCGGAGAATCTTTGCGCAACCTGGTCCATCGGCGATCGCTGGTTGACATGGGCGTGACGTTTCGCGCGCTTCGAACCGAGACCAAAAGCGAGTTTCTGGCCTCAACTGATCCCTGGTTTCACCCGGTCAACTTCGCCACGGGACCTGATGGTGCGCTCTATGTCGCGGACTTTTATCGCCGCTTTGTCGAACACCCGGATTATGTCCATGATAAATCAGTGGTGCCGAATGTGCCCTGGCGCGAAGGCGCTGAACACGGACGGATCTGGCGAATTCGAAGCAAGGAAAAGAGTGCTTCGAGCCGAGTCGCCCTCTCCCGCATGACTTCAAATCAACTGGCGGCCATGCTGTCGCATCCGAATGCGTGGCGGCGCGACACCGCCCAGCGTTTACTGATCGAGCGCCAGGATCGATCCGTAGTGCCGCTGCTGGCCAGTTCCCTGACCAACAGGTCAGCCAATGCCTGGCACCGGGTGCATAGCCTCTGGATCCTTGAAGGGATGAACAGTCTCCCGGATGCTCTGCTGCGCACCGTTTTGACCAATGCGGACGTTGAAGTGCGCCGCCAGGCTTTGCTCCTCGTCGGATCGCATTTGAACGATCCCGCCAAATGGACCGACCTCCTGACGCAGGCCACGCGCGATTCAAACCTTCGCGTCGCTTTTCAAGCCGTTCTCACCATCGGCAGTTTTCCCGAGCCCATCCGCAACCCGGTGCTGGTGGAGGCCGCGGTGCGGCACGCGCACGATTCTTGGTTCGCCCTGGCCATTTTGAGCGCTCCAAATACTTCGTTCGATTTCACCCAAAGGTTGATCGCGCGCGCCTCTGACTTTCGTGAGCCCCATCGCACCCTGGCATTTTGGGAAGAGTTAGGCCGCCAAATTGCCCGCAAAGAGAACGCAGCCGAAACCATTAAGTTTCTTCGCGCGCTCGGAAGTATGAATTTCAGTTTGATCCGAACCGCACTGTTCGCCGGCTTTTGCCGGGATGCGCATCGCGCTAAACTCAAGGAAATGTTGAGCCAACCGGAAGTGGATGCGGCACTGCGGAAAACCTTCGCCAAAATGTCCTCAGAACTTGTGCTCGCGGCGATCAACGAAATCGAACCATTGCCATTGCGGACGAGTGCCGCGCGTGCTTTGAGCAACGTCGGGACGGAAGCTGACGCGCCCAAAATGCTCAACCTGCTCCAGCCGGCGACGCCTCGAGAATTGCAATCAGCGGCAGTGCCAACTCTCGCGGAGTTGGCGGATCGATCTGTGATCGCGGCTTTGCTGAAACCAGGTTCGGCCATAAGTCCCGCCAGGCGCCGCGAATTGATTGCGGCTTTGGCGCGACAAAGTTCGAAACGCGTTTTGATGGTCGAAGCGCTTGAAACTGGCGACCTGCAACTAACAGAACTCGATCCCGCATCGAGGCAAGCGTTGCAAACGGAGAACTCTCCCGAAATCAAATCGCGCATCGCAAAATTGCTCGCATCGAGTGAAAAGGAAAAGGTGGGACGCCAGGAATGGATCGAGAAATTCCGGCCGGCGTTGCATCTCGAAGGCGATACCGCGCGTGGCTGGCGTTTCTTTGAAAAGAATTGCCTCCCATGCCATCGGTTTCGCGGGCAAGGCAACACCATCGGCCCCGATCTCTCGGCGGTGGGAACGCGGCCCAAGGAAAGTTTGCTCGATGATATTCTCGATCCGAGCCGGAATGTTTCGCCCGATTATCTCAGCTACCGGATTCTCACGACCGACGGCGAATCGTTGAACGGACTGATCGTCCAGGAAAGTGCCGCCAGCCTGACGTTGCGGCGCGCCAGTGGTCCCGACGAGACACTCTCTCGCAGCCGCATCAAAGAAATCCGGTCGGAAGGAAAATCATTGATGCCCGATGGCTTCGAGCAGGGAATGTCACTGCAAGATCTGGCCGACTTGCTCGCTTTTCTGAAACGAGGGAACACGCGTTCCAACGAGGATTGATTCCGCTTTCAGGCGCTCCAGGACACCAGATGGATCGATCCCGCTTCGAAGTCGTGATTGGCAAGCGGTTGGCGAAGATTCATTGATTCCTGGCGGAGGCCGCAGCTTGTTTGCTGTTGCGCGTCAGCATGGCCTTGGCGCGGTGCAACCAGCGTCTGGCCCAGGCAAATTCAGTCGCCAAAATCGCCAGACCCGCCGGAATCACCACAAAAGCTGGACCGGGCAAAATGACCAAAGCCAGTCCAATCAAGACGACCGTGCCGCCGAT
>JBFMDG010000298.1:0-8608 GCA_040754135.1 Verrucomicrobiota bacterium | reverse complement strand
GGCGGTGTTGGGGAACCCGATCCTCGAAGGAAGCAGTTATGTATTGCGGTTGACTGACAATTTTGGACAGAGCGGCAGCGCGTTTTTGACCGACCCGATCAGTCTGGCGGCCGACGCGTCGTTCAGCACCATGTTCTCTTTCCAGATTGACAACAATCAAAATGGCGGGGCGGACGGCATTGCTTTTGTCGTTCAAACCGTTTCCAACACGGCAGGAGGCGCCGGGGGCGGATTGGGCTATCAAGGTCTGCCTAACAGCATTGGCATCGAATTTGACACCTGGAATAACGGGGCTGGCTCTGGGGATTTCAATGCGAGTCATATCGGGGTCGATATCAATGGCAACATCGCTTCGGTGGCTTCCGTTCCAGTCAATCCAGTTCTGGACGGCAATCCTAATTTTGGCGGGGGCGGTGGCGGCCCCGTGTGGTACGCCTGGGTGGACTATGATGGCGCGACGGACCAGTTGGAAGTGAGACTATCGACGAGCAACACGCGGCCTGTTTCCGCCGATATCAGCTATAATGTGGACCTCGTCAGTGTCCTTGGCCAAACTTCTGCCTTTGTTGGATTCACGTCTGGAACCGGCGCGGCTTCCGCCCACCACGATATCTTGAGCTGGGAATTCAACAATTCATTCAAACCTATCGGGGCCGATCCTTGCGGAAACACGAGCGCGGAGACGCTTGTTTTCACGGCGACCGATGCCGCTGGCAACAAGACAAGTTGCACATCAACCTTCACCATCCAGGATACGACTCCGCCCAGTATTGGCGTGGCCGCTTCCAGTTCGACGGTGGAGTGCGATGGATCCGGAAACTCGGCGCAACTGAATGCCTGGTTGGCCAGCCGCGGGGGCGCGCAAGCCAGCGATGCCTGCGGCACCGTCACCTGGTCTCATAACTTCAGCGGTCTGTCCAATCTCTGCGGCGCGACCGGCTCGGCCACAGTGACCTTCACCGCGACGGATGAATGCGGGAATGCCTCGATCACAACGGCGACGTTCACCATTGTCGATACGACCCCGCCGAGCCTAGTGGCGGCTGCGGGAAATCAAGTGGTGGAATGCGACGGCGCTGGCAACCCGGCACAATTAGGAGCCTGGCTGGCGAGCAATGGTGGCGCGCAAGCCAATGATGCCTGCGGCTCGGTCACCTGGTCTCATAATTTCAGCGGCCTGTCCAATCTCTGCGGCGCGACCGGCTCGGCCACAGTGACCTTTACCGCGACCGATGAATGCGGGAATGCCTCGAGCACAACGGCGACGTTCACCATTGTCGATACGACGCCGCCGAGTCTAGTGGCGGCTGCGGGAAATCAAGTGGTGGAATGCGACGGCGCTGGCAACCCGGCACAATTGGGAGCCTGGCTGGCGAGCAATGGTGGCGCGCAAGCCAATGATGCCTGCGGCTCGGTCACCTGGTCTCATAATTTCAGCGGCCTGTCCAATCTCTGCGGCGCGACCGGCTCGGCCACTGTGACCTTTACCGCGACCGATGAATGCGGGAATGCATCGAGCACGACGGCCACCTTCACCATCGTCGATGCGACGGCGCCGAGTATCCTGGTGGATGCGGGAAATCAAGTGGTGGAATGCGACGGCGCTGGCAACCAGGCACAACTAGGCGCGTGGCTCGCCAGCAACGGTGGCGCGCAAGCCAGTGACACCTGCGGCGCGGTCACCTGGTCGAACAACTTCAGCAGTTTGTCCGATCTCTGCGGCGCGACCGGCTTGGCCACGGTGACGTTCACCGCAACGGATGAATGCGGCAATGCCTCGAGCACGACCGCAACCTTCACGATCGTCGATACAACGCCGCCGAGCGTGACTGCCGCAGCCGACCAAGTGGTGGAATGCGACGGTTCAGGTAACACCGCGCAGTTAAATGCCTGGCTGGCCAGCAATGGTGGCGCGCAAGCCGGTGATGTCTGCGGCGCGGTGACCTGGTCGAACAACTTCACCAGTTTGTCCGATCTCTGCGGCGCGACCGGCATGGCCACGGTGACGTTCACCGCAACGGATGAATGCGGCAACGTTTCGAGCACCACGGCCACCTTTACGATTGTGGACACGACGCCACCTGTGCTGACGAGCGACGTGCACGATATCTTTCCGAAAGACGCGCCGATTACGTTTACAGTGAGCAGCCAGGATGTTTGTGGCGACGTGACGATTAGCTTGAGTGTGCGTGGCTACGCGATTAATGGCGCCGGCAAAGAGATCGACAAATCGGGCTCTTACGTTATTGAAATCAATGGCAGCCAGTTGACCATCATCGATTCCGGCGGCGTGGGGACGATCTTTGAGATTACCGCCACGGGCGTTGACGATTGTGGCAACCAGACGGTGACGACCTTCGTGGTGAATGTGCTTCGGCCCGACAACGAAGGAGTGGGCAACGGGGTGGATGGGAATACGCCGGGGCACGACAACAACGGTGGCAATGATGATCCGCCGTTTACGCCGGGCAATCCAGGCGCCAAAAACAAACCCAAACCTTAATTAATTAAGACCGACAATTCAAAACCAGGCGCAACGGGCGTCCCATTTCGGGACGCCCCTTGCGTTCTTAAAATGCAGTTTGACGCCATACAGCAACAGCTGAGTCATGCCAAGCGCAACTTGGAACGACTTACAAAACTTACACACGTTCGGATGTGCCGTTGAATCTTTGCTTTTCCTATCGACGTGATTCGCGTAATTGTTTTCCGTAGTTTCTGAACCGCTTTCTGTCAGTATGGATCAGATTCGAACATCATTCTGCGTCATCGTCGGGTTGGCTTTGCTCGCGCTCGCTGGCATTGCCATTCTGTTTCTCAAACCTTCGAACCCACCGGCAACCGCGGTCGTATCAAGTGAACTCCCGTCTGTTCGTTCGCTACCGCAGGCTGCTCGCCCCGCAAGTCAAAGCGTAATTAAAGGATCTCACGCGAGGGGGTCGTTTGACATTCCCTTGGGTTCTTTTGGCCACAAGGTGCAACCCACGCCTCCGATTTCCGCGCGGGACGAGCTGCTGGAGCTTATTCGCATCACGAAAGAGAACGCTTCGACCGGCCTCGATCAGGTCGTGCAAGCATTTCAATTGAAAGCGAAGGAGCTCACCGCTTCGGAGCGGAACGAGGTTGTGGCCAGGATTGCCGAGCTGGCGGCGCGTGGGGATCTGAACCAAGGCCGCATTTTTCTGGAGGAATTATCCGATTTTCGTGATCGCCATAACTTTGTCAAAGGGGTCATTGAAGCGATTTCCGGGGACCGACTCGCTGAGGCGGGTGATTGGGCTACGCAACTGCCGGATCCGCAATTGGTCAAAGCCGCTCATAATGCCATTGGCATGAAATGGGGCCAAAGTGATGTGAATGCGGCATTGATGTGGGCCCAGAGTGTGTCGGATGCCGAATCGCGTTTGAGTGCCCTGGAAGGGCTCACTTGGGCCTGGGGCCAGAAAGATCCAAACGCCGCTTATGAATGGGCCGCGCAGCTTCCGGAACCCGCGGTCCGCGACAAGGTGTTTGTGAAGCTATCGAAAATGATCTCCACGCAAAATCCTCAACGAGGCGCCGAATGGGCGCTGCAATTTCCCGCGGGAGCAGGACGATCGGAGGCGCTCGACTATGCCGTATTTCAGTGGGCGAGCAAAGATTTGCAGGCGGCTGCCAATTGGGCCAATCAGATACCGCAACCGCGCCTGCGCGAGGACAGTCTCGTCGCTGTGGCTCGTTCCTGGTCCAATACCGATCCGCAAGGCGCGACGGCATGGGCCGACCAGATTCCCGAGCCTTCGGCGCGAACGGCCGCGTTAATTACCACCGCGCGAAAATGGGCCGAGAATCAACCCGAACAGGCGGCGAACTGGATGAACCAGCTCGCACCAGACTCGGCTCGGGAAGAAGTTTTCCGCAACATCACCAGCGCCCTGTTTGCGGCGCGGCCAGCCACGGCTGAAACCTGGTTGAACGGACTGTTAGACCCGAGCTTGAGGAGGATTGGCGAACAAATCCTCGCTTTGGAACGACAACGATTGAGCGCTCAAGCAGCTCGCACTGGCCAACCCTGACGGATTCAGTTGAAGCGAGCGTGGCCGCAATTCCTCCGCACTGGCTGAATCCCCTCAGCAACTTTCGTCCGCATGGCTGGGAGTAACTCTGCCTCGAGCCATTAATACCGCATAGGCCAACACGATCAGGCCGAGGTTTTCGACCAGCTTGGCGCAGATGAGCACTTCACCGGAGCCGCAACCGCAATCAAACCGAATTCCGCAAAAGGGGAGTGCTCCTTGATGATAAATCTCAAGCGCTCTCGATGCGATCACCGTGGTAAAGCCGAACAGCAAAAAGAGCAAAAGCAAAGCGGCGCCTCTGGTGGCGGCGCCTAAGACCAGGCATGCGCCGCAAAAAATTTCGAACCAGGGCAACGTTGCGGCAATGAAATTCAGCAGCCACGGCGCCTCGCTCCAATTGAATTGCCGGACCAGTTTGAGAAAACCGATCGGATCGATGGCTTTCAACATTCCCAGGTAAATAAAGGTGCCGCCGAGGATCACTCTCGCTGCCAATTCCAGAACGGCTTTCCATCGCGATTGGCTGCTCATTCAAGACTCAAGATTCTTAATTTCAACATTGTAACCAAGTCCGAACTCAAATCCCAATCTGGTTTCGAGATGGTGCTTGCGATTAATTGATTTTTTCGCGCACGGCACGCCTGCCGCAAACACCACAATTTTGCCCGGAGCAATCGGTTAGTTCGGAAGGTCTGTGTGGTCATGGATTCGCCGCGTCGATGCGATCGCCCCTCCCGGTTTCAACGGGCATTCCGGCTTGCTTCCACTCATTGAAACCACCTTCGTAAATCAGCAATTTCGCGGCGGGCAATCCGACTTCGAGCAAATCAGTGGCGGCAAACAGACTGTCTTCACACTCGCCACCGTTGCAATAAATCACCACCGACTCCGCGATGAGGCAGCGGGGGAGCAAGTCCTGCAGATATCGCTCCAAGCGATAATGATCCAGTTGGTGGGCGCCGGGAATGTGGCCAGCCTCATAATGCTTGTCATTCCGCGCGTCCACAAAAACAATTAAACCTTGCGCAAACCGAGCATCACTAAAAAACTCGACCGCCTGCACGTGGGTAATGAGTTGCAGGCCTTTTTCCGCAAGGCGCGCCCGCAGCCGCGCTCCGCGATCCGCAGCTGTTTCCACTCCTGCCGCATTGGTACGACTCGTGGATTGCGAAGGAGCAGGAGCATTGGTGCGCGCGTGCGCAACTTCGTTGTCAAAGAAAAAATAATTGCGCGTCAAAGAAATCCCTCGGGGCGAAAGATGATTGGCCAGCAGGGCAAAACCCAAACCCAACAGCGCAACCATCAGCGCTTGTTGCAGTGTTTTCCGAATGGCAGTCCAATCCATGTTGGTTCAGTCCTCATGTCTGTCTTGTCTAAAAAGAAACGCCCGCTCCAATGCGGCGAGTTGTTCACCTCGCAACCGATCGTCACGGTGTTTTGGCGTAGATGATCGGCACTTCAAATGTGGGCAACTCCGGATGACTGGTTTTGCCGCTCAACACCAGTTTCTGGGATTCGGGCGCATTGAATCCGACCGGAAACGTCAGCGTGACGGTAATTTGGCGGCCTCCCGGATTTAAATTGGTCGAGATGAGAACGCCTTCGGCATTGAGCTTGAGGTCCGAAACATGCAGATCGTTGGCGCGATGATTCAAGATGACCACATGCCGTTTTTCCATCCGCGAAAGTTTTGGCCCCGGAAGCGTGATTTGATTTGGGGCTACCTGGACCGGAGGTAATACAGTGGCGACGGCCGTGGCCGAGAGCAATGGCATCTGGGGACTGGAAGTTTTTATGGAGATTTTACCGATATGCGTGCCGTTGGTCAGCGGTGGCACTGTCGTGACCAATAATTCGAATTCTTTACCCGGGATCACCTCCCGCACCTCGGGTTTCAACGTGGCGGAATCGCTCTTAACTTCCGTAATCTGAATCGTCATCTCGAGCTGGTTGCGGATCGTGCTTGTTCGAGTCAGGATCTGATTCGAGTTGGTCAGCGCCGGAAACACCAGCACCGAATTGGAAAGTTGAATCGGAGTCCAAATGTTGGCGCTGATTTGAAGGACACTCAACGGCGTCAGCCGATCGTTGCTGGTCACCGAAATGGTTTTGGTTACGGGACCTGAAAAACGGGCGGTATCCAATTGGATTGGAATCATCCCGGAACTGCCGGGCGGAATGGAGCGGGTCCACTGACCGGCGGTCGTGCATCCACAGGCAGGCTTGACGTCTTTAATTTCCAAAACCTGATCTCCCACATTCAGGAACTTGAACTCATGCCGAACGACGTGCGCCTGAGTTACCGTTCCGAAATTGTGATTCGGTTCTGGAAATTTGATTTTGGCGCCAATGGCTTGAGCATTTTGGTTGGTTTTCTGGCCCGCGGCTGGCAATGAGGAGTTGGATTGCGGGACCTGAGATAGAACCGGAACGCGCACCAGCGCAACCCAGGTTGCAATCAAAAGCATCGCTTGGATGCGGAAGAGCGTTTGGCGCAAAAAGGTGCGGCTCATATTGGTTTTTGATGAATAAACACGCTGGAACGAACGGCAGAAGGTTAGATTTTGTGCGCGCGCAATTCAACATTAAAGTCTGACCATTCTTGATCTGATCATCGGATTCCTGCCGCTCAGAACTCTCGACGCTGCATTGCAGTTTTTAAATAATTCCAAACCTTATTGATGCCGATTAACGCCGGATTGTTGCAGGCTTGCGGCTGGATCATTGGCCGATTTGGCCGATTGGTTGCCGGATAATTCCCCTTGCAATCGACACCCTCCACTCTAGACTGCACCTGTCCGCTCGCCGAGACTGAGTGTGATTCGTATAATCGTCATTGAAACGCTTTGCATAAGGCGGTGATGATTTGAGACCTGAATACGGGAACGTTCACTTCTGCACCCAGCCACGCGGATATCGAAGATCAACAGCATATGGCCACCAAATTATTTGTGGGCAACCTCACCTACAACGCGACAGAAAATGACCTGCAGGATTACTTTTCACAGGCGGGCACGGTTATTTCCGTCAACATCATGCAAGACCGCTCCACGGGTCGCTCCCGCGGATTTGGTTTCGTGGAAATGGGCTCCCAGGCGGAAGCAGACAAAGCCATTCAAATGTTTCATCAAAAGGATTTCCAAGGTCGCGCCCTCACAGTGAACGAAGCGCGCCCGCGTGAGGAACGCCCGCCCGGCGGTGGTGGCGGCGGCGGACGCGGCGGCGATCGCCGTGGTGGTGGTGGCGGCGGTGGCGGCGGCGGATACCGCGGCCGACGTTAATCCGCTTCAACTTTTTAATGCCAACCCGAACCGTCGCGCTTGCGGCGGTTTTTTATTTCCGCAATCTTACGCCGGCGGTGGGTGATCAAACGCCAGCTGCCAGGCCTTTTCATAATCCGCCGGAACATCGAGGTCCAGATTCAACCCCGGATCCTCCACATCCAAAATCGCCCGCTGGTCATTTCGAGCGGCCAAAAAACATTTCAAATTCTCGTGCTCCGTTGACTTCAACTGTTCAAATACGCGCCGTGGAAGAATCACCGGGTGCCGTCGATGCCCGCCGCAATGAGGTTGGCAAATGCGCTCGAAATTGACACGGGCAAATGCGATCAATTGTCGCAGCGTTTCTCTGCGAACCAGCGGTTGATCGCCCAAAACGATCGCCCAATGTGTCAGCTCGCCAGTCCAGCCACCCCAGCATGCCGCGCAGCGAATGGAATGAAACATTTCCTTCTCCGGATTTGCGTTGTGAATTCGCCCCGATTCTGGGAAACCGATCGCATCCAGTTTTTCGACCAAAGGCCGATGCGCCGGATTGATGACCAAGGCGATTTGTGAAGTGCCGAGTCCGCGCCATTCCGCCAGTGAATGTTCGAGCACGGTTGATTCTCCCCAAGGCAGGAGCAATTTCGGACGGCCCATGCGGGAGGATGCTCCGGCGGCCAACAAAACCACTCCGAGCTGAAAAATCGCACCCACGCGCCATTCAAGGTCCAGAAGTTCCGGCGAGTTGCGGCGCGGCATCGGCCCGTGAATTCCGCGCTGGCCATCGATAAACCTTTTCCGCGCGCTGTTGCACGAATTGCGCAAGAATGCTCACGGCGATTTCCGGCACGCTTTGCGCCTGGATATCGAGTCCCACCGGACAAGCCACGCGCGATACATCAACCTCGGTCGCAATCTTCTGCTCGATAAACTCCGTGAAAATAAGACGCGCTTTGCGCCGGCTGCCGATCATTCCGAGGAACACGAATGGCCGATGAATCCAATCCCGCAATACCAGCGCGTCATGCTGATGCCCTCGAGTGACGATCAAGCCAAAGGCCGGCGCCGCAGGCATCGGATCCTGCAAAAGCTTCTCCCAATAATCGACGCGGAAGGCGGTTTCTGACGGAAAATATTTGGTGTTCGCCAAAGAAGGACGGTCATCAAACACTGTCACTTGAAAATCGAGTGGAATGGCCATTGGTGCGACCGCTTGGGCCACGTGGCCCGACCCGGCGATCCAAAGCGCGCAAGGTGGCGTGACCGTTTCCTGATAAAGCCATT
>JBFMDG010000297.1:0-8646 GCA_040754135.1 Verrucomicrobiota bacterium | reverse complement strand
ACAACGAACTCATTGGCCGCGCCATTCGCTGCATATCCATTACGCCGGCTGGAAGCGGAAGTGCTCATCGACGCCATCAACCAGATCACCGGTTCCTCGGAGAAATACTCGAGCCTTATTCCCGAACCGTTTACGTTTTTGCCCGACGATCAGCGTTCCATTGCGCTGCCGGACGGGAGCATCACGAGCGCGTTTCTGGAATTGTTTGGCCGGCCGCCCCGGGATACAGGCCTCGAATCAGAACGCAACAACAGCCCCACGCCCGCGCAAAAGCTGCATCTGCTCAACTCGAGTCACATCCTGCGCAAAATCGAGCAGAGCCGGTTGGTGGAACTTCAAGCGCGGCCGGAGAATTCGTTTCCTGATATCGCCCGCGCAATCTATTTGTGTGTCCTCTCGCGGTCTCCCACAGCCGAGGAACTGCGCGTTGCGACGGATTACTTCAACTCCGGGATCAAACCGCGCGAAGCCACCGTCGATTTGACCTGGGCCCTGCTCAATAGTCCGGAATTTTTATACCGCCATTGAACGAAAGGATGCTCATGAATTCGCAGACACACTCTTCCGATGGTGTGGTCGGACGCGATGTGGTCCGTCTCCTTTCGCGATTCGGAAGCGCACCGCTTTCGCGCCGGGATGCCATCCGTCAATGCCTGTTCGGGTCGGCGGGATTGCTCCTGGCCAACCGCTGGGATGTCCGCGCCTGGACCACCCCGCGTTCCGCAAAGGCCAGGTCTGTCATCCAAATCTGGCTTTGGGGCGGCCCCAGTCATATCGACACCTTCGATCCCAAACCGGCCGCAGGCTACGATTACTGCGGTCCGCTCAGCAAAGCCGTGGCCACCAATGTCGAGGGCATTCAAATTGGCGAATCGTTGCCGTTGCTGGCAAAGCACGCCGAGAAATTCTCGATCATTCGCAGTCTGACTCACGGAAACAACGGTCATGAAACGGCGGCTTACATGGTGCAAACCGGGCGCGCCGCCGGAGGCCGCGATGTTTTCCCGTGCGTGGGCGCGATCACCTCGTTGTTCAAGGGTTTCGATGCGGGATATCAAGGATTGATTCCGCCCTACATCGTCCTGACCGAACCGCAGGGAAGATTTTCTGAAGCCGGTTTTTTGGGGACGCGTTATAAGCCATTCGCCACCGGTGGCGATCCAGCTGCGCCGCGATTCAATGTCGAAGGCATCGTTGCTCCAGGAATTTCGGATCAACGCCAGCAAGCGCGCCGCGAATTGCTCCGCCGTTTGGACACGCTCGGGAAAGCGCTGCCTGGCGACGCGCGATTGCAAACGCTCTATGCGTCCGAGAATCAGGCTTACGAACTGATCATTGGCGACGCCGGCAAGTTGTTCGATTTGACGCAAGAGAAGGACGAGGTGCGCGAACGCTATGGGCGAAACACTTTTGGCCAATCTTGCCTGATGACGCGGCGGCTCGTGGAAAAAGGGGTTCCCTACATCACCATCAACTACAAGGGCTGGGACACACACAAACAACATTTCGAAACCATGCGCCGCAAATTGCCGGAGCTCGATCGAGGCCTCGCCGCGTTGCTCGATGATTTGCATCAGCGCGGGCGGCTCGCCAGCACCATCGTCTGGTGCAGCGGCGAATTCGGACGGACTCCCAAAGTGCAATGGGAATCGCCCTGGAATGGCGGACGCAATCATTGGGGCAAAGTGTTTTCAGCTTTGGTTGCGGGCGGCGGCTTCCAAGGCGGACAAGTGGTGGGCGCTTCCGATCTTCACGGCGAAGAGGTCAAGGATCGCCCGGTTTATCCCGCCGACCTTTTGGCGAGCATTTACGAGTTGCTCGGCATCGATCCGAACGCGCCGCTGCCGCATCCCCAAGGCGCCGATGTCCGCGTAATCGCCGCGGCCGATGCGGCAGGCACAGCGCACTGTCTTTTGAAAGAAATCATGTGACGCGACATCGGTAGCAGTGTTTTTGAGTCTCATTCGTTCAATGGCCGGCAACGCGAATCGGAAGTTGCACTGTTGATTTATGAAGTTTCGACTGCGCTTTTCACTCAACACCGCCACAAGCGGAATGCTGGTTTGGTTTCCGCTGTTCGCTCTGCACTTGTGCGCGCAGCAGCAAACTTCCCCTCACATTGGTTATGTTTATCCGGCGGGAGGCAGGCCCGGCGCCACGTTCGAAGTTGTGGTCGGCGGGCAATTGCTCACGGGACCCACCAATGTTTTCATTGGCGAGGGCGTTCAGGGGCGCGTGGTCGATTACAACCGGCCTCTCAATCCCAATCAGTTCAATGCGTTGCGCGACGAGTTCCGGGAGCTTCAAGAAAAGAAACGCGCCAGCCGAACTCGAGGTTCAACCAATGCTTGGTCGAGCACGAACGAACAGCGCATGGCGGAAATCCGAAAGGTTGTATTGAAAAGCGCTCCCAATCGCCAGGGACACCCCGCCATCGCCGAAACGGTCACAGTTGAAATCACCATTTCAACCGGCGCGAAACCCGGCGATCGCGAGCTCCGGCTTCTCTCCGCCAACGGCCTCTCGAATCCACTCAAATTCCGCATCGATCAATTGCCGGAATCAGGTCACGCGCCCGCCAAAGCGGCCAATCCGGATTTGGACCGATTTCGCCGGCAGCTTGGCGAACGCATTTCGCCCAGTCCGGCGAAGTCCGAACTGCGGGTCACGCTGCCGGCCACAGTCAATGGCCAGATCATGCCCGGCGAATCGGATCGCATCCGGTTCACGGCGCGCCAAGGGCAATCGATTGTCGCCTCCGTGCGCGCGCGCGACTTGATCCCTTATGTGGCGGACGCCGTGCCCGGCTGGTTCCAGGCGGCGCTGTCATTGTCCGACGCGAACGGCCGCGAGCTGGCCTACGATGATGACTATCGGTTTCACGCCGATCCCGTCATTCAGTTTGTCATTCCGCGCGATGGCGAGTATTGCGTCGAGATCAGGGATGCGCTTTACCGCGGCCGCGAGGACTTCGTCTATCGACTTTCCATCGGCGAGCTGCCGTTTCTCACCAGCCTCTTTCCGCTCGGCGCGCCTTGTGGCACGAGCACAACTGTGCAGTTGATGGGCTGGAATCTCCCCACCAACCGATGGACGGCCACGGCTGAAAATGCAGAGACCGCGACGCGTTTGGTGGCGATTGCCCGACCCGAGCTGATCTCGAACGCTTTGCCGTTTGCACGCGACGCATTGCCCGAACGGATGGAAAAGGAACCGAACGATGCGGCCGCCATGGCCATGAATGTCGAACTGCCGCTCATTGTGAATGGCCGAATCGAAAGGGCAGGGGACCGCGATCATTTTCAGTTTCATGGCCGTGCCGGTGAGGAAATCGTCATCGAAGTGCTGGCGCGCCGCCTCGAATCTCCGCTCGACTCGACGATCCAGTTGATCGATGCCAGCGCCACCGTGATCGCGGATAACGACGATTTCGAAGACAAAGGATCTGGATTGAACACGCATCATGCGGATTCCTACTTGCGCGTTCGATTGCCGGCAGACGGCGCTTATCAGGTGGTGCTGGCTGATGCGCAGAATCATGGCGGCCTCGAGTACGGATACCGTTTGCGCATCAGCCCGCCGCGTCCTGATTTTGCGTTGCGGGTCACGCCATCGAGTTTGAACGCGAGTGGCAGCGCGATTGTGCCCATGACGATTTACGCAATTCGGAAAGATGGTTTCACGAACGAAATTCAACTGCGCCTGGCGTCGCCGCTCGAAGGATTCCAACTCAGCGGCGCCCGGGTTCCAGCCGGACAAGACAAAATAAATTTGACGCTGACTTTGCCGGCCTGGCGTGCACCGCGATCGTTGAATCTTTCCCTGGAAGGCCAGGCGTCGATTCACGGCCAACCAATCGTGCGACCGGTCGTGCCTGCGGAAGATTTGATGCAGGCTTTTGCCTATCGCCACCTTGTGCCGGTGCAGGAACTCAAACTGGCGTTCCTGCCGCGCCCCGCCGGTCGTGGCTCGGGCGCGGTAAAAATCCTCAGCGACGTGCCGCTGAAAATTCCCGCGGGCCGAAGCGCGCACGTGAAGATTGCTTTTCCTTCCGCCGTCGTGCCTGAGAATCTTCAGGTCGAGTTAAGCGAGCCCCCGGAAGGAATTACGATCGAGAAGACGTTTATTCTCCGAGATGGAGCGCAGATACAGTTTCAATGTGATGGCCGCAAGGCCCAGCCGGGGGTCGAGGGGAATTTGATTTTGAAAGCGTATGCCATGCGCGCGTCGGCAACACCGCGTGTGGCCGCCGGCACGGCCCGGCGCCGCGTGCCGTTGGGCACGCTCCCGGCCATTCCTTTCGAGATCGTGGATTACTGACCAGACTGACCAGACTGTGTTCCATACGGTCTGGTCAGTGAACCAATTCGAAACTCAGCCTATTGCGATGTTGAGTTTTTTGGGGCGGTAGTGATGATCGATTCTCATGCGCCGATATTTGAAAATCCCGCCGTGTTTCTGGTGCGTCATTTGGGTGCACGGCTGGCTCGCCGGAGCTTTGGCGCTCGAGCCCGTGGTTGAAATCGAGGAAGAAGTTTACACCTACCAACCAGCCAATAACGGTGCCGGTCCGATGTGGTGTGCAGGTTCCACTTGCCTGGTGCGCGTCGGCCCGCACGTTTTCGCGAGCGGTCTGGAAACATTACCGGAACTCAAACCGCTCAACAATTGCCGATGGACGTTGTTCCAGCGCGGACATGAAAGCTGGCAACGGATCACACCCGCGGACTCCGGAAGGACACGCGAGCCGTCGCCGCTGGCGGCGTTTTTCGACGGCCGCTTGTTCCTGTCCGCCAATCCTACATTGCTCGATGCATCGGCCGCGGGCGGTGGCCCGGCGCGACCCGAGATTGTGATGGTTTCGGGCAGGAATCCGGAGAAGCCTCCGACGCGCATGCTGCCGGTTTGGCGTGGCCATCCTCAATTCACCGAGCATTCGTATCGGAGTTTTGCGGCCGATGCACAAAATGGCGAACTCATCCTGTTTCAAAATATTGATTACACCCACGCTGAATGGGCCTTTTTCGATCGCACCGGCCAATGGTCGGCGCAGGGGCAATTGAAATGGCCATGGGGCGCCGACTACGAAAAACCGCAACCGATCCGCGTTTGCTACGCCACGGTCGCTATCAAGGATCGCGCGGTTTATTTTTGCGGCGTGAGTGACATCGTCGAACCGAACTCGAAGTGGCGCGAGTTCAAACGCCAGTTGACCGGTCGCGAATGGGATTATGACTTTCGACGATTGTTTTTCACCTGGACGCCGGATATTACGCGCGAACCGTTTCGGGACTGGATCGAAGTGGCGAGTCGCGAAAAGACCGCCGGCTGGATTTTCCCGGCGGATCTCTGGGTGGATGCTGGCGGTGCGGTGCATTTGCTTTGGACGGAGCGGGCGCTTGACGAGCGGCTTCGGGAAAAGTTTTTTCCGGAAGCGAAACAATCGCATGCCCTCAATTACGCCATTTTGGAAAGTGGCAAAGTGGTGACGCGCCGCGCACTGGTCGAGGCGGCCGAAGGCGGTTCGCGCGAAGTGCCGTCCGCCGGCCGGTTTCAAGTGACGCCGGAGAACAAGTTACTGGTTTGCTATTATGTGCAGGGTCAGGACGTTGCCGGTCGCCGGGTTTTGGAGAATCGCCTATTGGAAATTGGCCTTCGAGGCGCACGCGGGTCGTCGGTGCGCATTCCATTTAAGAAGCCGTTCACCTCGTTTTTCACGGCCACGGTTCGCGCCGGTTCCCCGCCTTCGAACACACTTGAGCTTCTGGGCACGCAGGAAGGAAAGCCCAACACCATCAGTTACGGGCGCGTGCCATTGCGCTGAGAAGCGCAGGGAATGGATGCGCGCTTGCACGCGGCGATCTGAGCCGCTCGTGTTCAGCAGTTGCCTGCCATCGGTGCCGAGAATGAGGAGGCATTACACTGTTCCCTCTCGCTGTTTGAAGTTTCGGTGTGAGCAGCAAAACTCAGCCGCTAAAAAAATGATTCTGGCCAAGGCGCGATTCGCTGGGATTCAGGACCAACCAAATGAAGTCGAACAAATGACAATTTAAGGTGAGCGGGTCGGAGGGGCTGGCCGTAGCGTCACGACCATGACAAGCACCTTAGGGCCAGCCCAGGACAAGTCTCAGCCAAAAGCTGTTTCTTCCGACACGGAAAAACGGACCGCCGCCGCACCATCGGCCTTGGCCTCCGCGCCGCTGACCGCTCGCGAACGTTTCATCTGCGCCGCCCGTGGACGCAGAGTCGATCGTCCGCCGCTCTGGCTCATGCGGCAGGCGGGGCGCGTTTTGCCCGAATACCGCGCGTTGAAAACCCGCCACTCGTTCGTCGAACTGGTGCAAACTCCCGAGCTCGCCGCCGAAGTCACCTTGCAACCGATTCGTCGATTCGGCTTCGACGCCGCTATTTTTTTCAGCGACATCCTGGTTGTTCCAGAAGCGATGGGGCAAGCGTATCAGTTTCGCGACACCCTCGGCATCAAGATGGAATTTGCGCTCACGGAACCCGGCGCCATCGATCGGCTCGATCCGAATTGTGTGGCCGATCGCCTGGCGTATGTGACGGAAACGCTGCGATTGGTGCGCGCCGAATTGGCCGGAAAAACGGCTTTGATCGGTTTTGCCGGATCGCCATGGACGCTCGCCAATTTCATGATGGAAGGCGGAACGGCCAAAGAATATTTGCGGGCCAAAGCGTTGTTCTACACCGATCCACCGGCGTTTTATCGGTTGCAGGAAAAGCTCACGAACGCGGTCATCACCTTCTTGCAAATGCAGATCGACGCCGGAGTGGACGCGGTGCAGATCTTCGACAGCCTGGGCGGAATTTTGTCGGCCGACGCCTATGCGAGCGCGTCGGGGGCCTGGATTCAACGCATCGTGGAAGCGCTCGGATCGCGTGTCCCGGTGATTGTTTTCGGCAAAGGCGTGCATGGCAATTGGCACACGTTGGCCCGCACCGGCGCCGATGTCCTGAGTGTCGATTGGACCGTATCCCTGCCGCACGTGAAGTCGCTTTTGCCGGAGGCGATCGGCCTTCAGGGCAATCTCGATCCGGCGGTGTTGACCACCGATCCGGCCATTGTGCAAAGCGAAACGCAACGGTTGCTGGAATCGATGCGCGGCATCAGCGGTTTTATTTTCAACCTCGGCCATGGCGTGCCCCCGGCCAGCAAAATTGAAAATATCGAAACGCTCGTTCAAACCGTTCAGCAATTTTCTTAACCCAGCGATCTCATGAGTCTCCTCCAAGTCGATCTCAATCTCGTGCGAAAGCACAATGTGCCGGGGCCGCGCTACACGTCCTACCCGCCCGCACCGCAATTCAGCGAATCGTTCGAGCCAGAACGGCTGCGCGCCGCGCTCGAAGAGAACAACCGCACCGAACGCGATCTCTCTCTTTATTTTCATCTGCCCTTCTGCCAAAGCCTTTGCTGGTTCTGCGGCTGCAACACCGTCATCACCACGCAACAATCCCAAAGCGCGACTTACCTCGAATACATCAAGCGCGAGCTCGACCTCTGCGCGGCTCTGATCAATCCCAAACGCAAAGTGGTGCAGCTCCATTTCGGCGGCGGCACGCCCACCTTTCTCCTGCCGCAGGAAATCCGAAAGCTCGGCGGTTGGATCCGGGAACGGTTTCCCTTCGCCGACGATCTCGAAGCCGGCGTGGAAATTGATCCGCGGCGCATGTCGCGCGAGCACCTCGTCGCCCTGCGTGAAATCGGCTTTCGCCGCGCCTCGATCGGCGTGCAGGATCACAACCCTGTTGTGCAACGCGCCGTGCACCGCAACCAACCATTTGCGCTCACCAAAATGACCGTCGATTGGATCCGCGCCGAGGGGTTCAAATCGTTGAACATCGATTTGATCTATGGATTGCCGCATCAAACGCCGGCCTCTTTTTCGCGCACGCTCGATGATGTCCTGCGATTGGCTCCGGACCGTTTCGCCGTCTTCAGTTACGCGCATGTCCCGTGGATCAAACCGGCCCAAAAAATTCTCCAGGACGCGCAGTTGCCGAGCGCCGAGGAAAAACTGCAGTTGCTCAAGCTGACCATCGAAAAGCTCACCGCCGAAGGTTACGTTTACATTGGCATGGATCACTTCGCGCGCGCCGATGACGAACTGGCCGTGGCGCAGAAGAACAAAACCTTGCAGCGAAATTTTCAAGGGTACAGCACGCGGGGCGGGGCGGACATTTACGCGTTCGGCATGTCCTCGATTTCACAGGCGGGCAGTGTTTACTGGCAAAATACCAAGGAACTTCCCGACTATTACGCCGCGCTCGACCAAAAGAAATTTCCGTGGCACAAGGCCTGTTTCCTCAATCGCGAAGACGAAATCCGCCGCCAAACGATCATGCGCCTGATGTGTGATCTCAGCCTTGATTTCGCGGAAATGTCGGCGCGTCTCGGGATTTCCTTCAAGGACCATTTCGCGGCGGAGTTGGATTCGCTGGCGGATCTGGAAGCAGACGGTTTGTTGCTTTTGACGCCGAGCGGCATTGAAGTAACCGAGGTCGGCCGGTTGTTCATTCGCAACATCGCGATGCGATTTGACGCCTATTTGCCCGCGGTGAAAGAACGGCGGTTTTCCCGCACCATTTGAATTGGACTTATGCTTTTTGACACTTTCAACGGGA